>NZ_QZEG01000006.1:0-122078 GCF_009917605.1 Anaerotruncus sp. 1XD42-93
CCTAGCCCGCAAGGCGCATCCTGCCCGAGCGTCGCGTGAAACGCGCTTCGGGCTGAAAGCCCGAGAAGCGACGGGCGTTGTTTTGGTCTGGAACCCAAACTTTCGTTGTCTTTAAAGGGCGTTGACCAGCTCTTTATAATACCGTCCGCGTACCTCAAAGTTGGGGAACGCATCATAACTTGCACAGGCGGGCGAGAGCGACACGATGTCCCCCGCTTTGGCGTTCTCCCGCGCGATCTGCACCGCTTGTTCCAGATCCTTCGCCCGCAGGATGGTGAGCTGTGCGGGGTCGTAGCTGCCGCAGGCTTTGACTGCCGCTTCGATCTTGTCAGCAGTGGTGCCGGTCAGGATCAGCAGCTTGACCTTCTCCGCCAGTTTGGGGGCGAGCGGCTCAAACGGGATTTTCTTATCGTAGCCGCCAGCCAGAAGGATCAGCCGCTGGTCGAACGCGGCCAGCCCTGCCATCGTACGGGTCGGGGTGGTGGCGATCGAGTCGTTGTACCATCTCACGCCGTCCAGCTCCCGCACCAGCTCAATCCGGTGCTCCACTCCCGCGAATTCGGTCGCCACATTATAAATCGCTTCGCGATCCACGTATCCCCAGACCGCACAGATCGCCCCAAGATAGTTTTTGATGTTGTGCCGGCCGGGAATCCGGATGTCGCTCGCGTGGATGACCTTCTGCGCCTCTCCATTGATTGACATATAGAGAATACCGTCCCCGCCAAGGTATGCCCCCGACCTTACCGGATGTTCGGTCGAGAATTCGAATGTCTGGCCCCTCGTCTGCCCTACGAACGATGCGGCAAGGTCGTTGTCCACCCCCAGAACCGTCCGGGAAAACGCCCCCTGATGCTGGAAGATGTTCTTTTTCGCATCCACATATTCCTGCATGTCCTTGTGCATATCCAGATGGTTGGGGGTGATGTTGGTAATAACCGCAATGTCCGGGCTGCGCCGCATCGAGATTAGCTGGAAACTCGAAAGCTCCACCACAGCAAAATCATTTTCCCGCACATCCTCAATGTCCGGCAGCAGTGCCCGTCCGATATTGCCGCCCAGATGCACCCGGTATCCCGCCTCTTTCAGAATCTCGGAAATCAGGGTGGTGCTGGTGGTCTTACCGTCGCTGCCGGTCACCGCGATCGTCCGGCAGGGACAGAGTTCAAAAAACAGCTCCATCTCACTGGTCACGGCGACACCATTTTTGCGCAGCTCCTCCAGGACCGGCAGATGGAATTTCATGCCCGGTGTGCGCAGGACGATGTCTGCGTCGATCCCCTCCAGATAGTCGGGGCCAAGGTGCAGGGTGATCCCCTGCGCTTCAAAGTTGCTGCAAAGCGCCTGCCCTACCTGTTCCCGGGTGCGCTTGTCGCAGGCGGTGACCTTTGCGCCCCAGTCGTTCAGACGGAAGATCAGGTCCGAATGGCTTACGCCTATGCCGATCACGGTCACCCGTTTGCCCTTGATCTCCTCCAAAAAGTGTTTGACCCTGCTGTCCATATCCATGCCTCCAGATTTTCGATTTTTCAAACAATTTCAGTGTGGCTCCGTTCTATGCCCGCTATGCAGGCGGGGTCACAGAGGCGCGACCACATAGTCGACCACTGCGGACTCTCTGCCGCCCTCTATGTAAACACGCGGAACCCGCCGCCCGATCAGGCAGCATTCCTCATAGTTGATCGTTCCGTTCACCGCCGCAAAATCATCCAGTGTGATCCGGTTTTCCCCGTTCGCGCCGAGCAGCGTCACCCGGTCGCCCGTCTGTATCTGCGAAATCCCGGTCACGTCGACCATCATCTGGTCCATACAGACCGCCCCTGTTACCTGCGCGAACTGCCCATGGATCAGCACTCTGCCCCGGTTGGTGAAGCTGCGGCGGTATCCGTCCGCGTATCCGACCGCGATCGAAGCGATCGTCCGGCCACCTTCCCCTGCGGCATACCGTCTGCCATAGCTGACCGCAACCCCCTCCTCCAGCTCTTTGACCATTGTAACCGTCGTATAGAGAGACATCGCCGGACGAAGAGCTGCCATCCCGGCGCATTCTGCGGACGGGTTCAGCCCATAGAGCACCACCCCGAGCCGCACCATGTCCAGATGCATCTCCGGATAGGCAAGCGCTCCCGCGCTGTTGCAGCAGTGCCGGAGCGCAAAATGAATTCCCCTCGTCTCCAAAAGCTTGAGTGTATCCAGAAACGTCTGGAACTGTCCTCTGGTATAGGCAGCGCTGTCCGGATTGTACTCGTCTGCACAGGCAAAATGGGTGAAGATACCGGTGCAGGAAAGCCCCGGGAGCGAGCAGGTCTGTGCAATCTCCTCCGCAGCCTGTGCGGCCTGCGACCGCTGGGCATAAAAGCCGATCCGGGACATGCCGGTGTCCACCTTGATATGGCAGTCAACCCGGACACCCTGCCGCTGGGCGGCTTCCGAGAGGGCGTTCGCGTAATCAGGCGAATAAACTGTCTGGGAGACGTTCAGCCGGTTCAGCTCCCCGGCCAGCTCGGGCGGGGTGAACCCCAGAATCAGAATCGGCTTTTTGACCTCCTGACGGCGCAGCGAGATCGCCTCGTTGATATTGGAAACGCCAAACCAATCCGCGCCTTCCGCTTGCAGCATGCGGGAGACAAATCCGTCCCCGTGTCCATAGGCGTCCGCCTTGACTACCGCCATTGTCAGGCAGCTTCCCGAAAGCCGCTTTTTCAGCTCCCGGAAGTTGTGACGGATGCTGTCCAGGTCGATCTCCGCCCATGTGCGATGTAGATAATCCATTGGAAGTATCCCCTTTATTTCGCAATCACCATCGTCAAGCCGATGGCGTTGAGTAGAATTGATGCTCCAAGCGTCACCAGCGCCCAGATCGAGTTGGTATTGAATAAAAGCAGGAGCGCAACCAACAATATCACTATGCCGACAGCGAGTATTTTCAGCCCCAGTTTTCGTTTTGCCATCTTGTCTCCTATCCTTTGTTTTTGTGTTTCCTGGTAAAAAACCGTTTGTTTCGCGTACTTTGATTGTATTATCATGAAACAAGGCCGTTTGCAACAGCCCCCTGGGCGGGATCGCCGCGGGCTAAAAAGAATCAAAAGCATCCTTTTTCAGCGTTTCCTTTATAATATACACCAACCCTTCCGGTTTTACAACCGAACAAGGAAATTTATATTGGATTATCACAGTTTGGGGGAATATGTATGCATCTTTTCAGAACCGATCTCGCGGTCGAATCGGCCGCGCCATTCCGGGACAGGCTGCCGGACGGCGTTTCCTGCTCGGAACGAGAGCAGGAGGGGATTCGGGTCACTGCTGTCGAGATCACCAGCCAGCAGGCCGCAAAGCAGCTCGGTAAGCCGGTCGGGCGGTATGTCACTGTCGGGATGCCGCCGATCGGCGGTCCGGTGAATCCCGCTGATGAGGTGACCCATCTGCTCGCGGAGGAACTGCGCAGGATGCTGCCGCCCGAAGGGATGGTGCTGGTAGTGGGGCTGGGGAACGCACAGATTACACCCGATGCGCTCGGCCCGCTGACCGTCCGTCAGATACTCGCTACCCGCCATATCCCGGCCCAGCTCGCCGAACAGACCGGCCTCTCCGGGCTGCGGCCGGTCGCGGCAATCGCTCCCGGCGTGCTCGGGCAGACCGGCATTGAAACCGGCGAGATCATCCTTTCGATCGTCCGCGATCTCTCCCCGGCGGCTGTGGTGGCGGTCGATGCGCTGGCCGCCGGTTCCCCTGAACGGCTCGGATGCACCATCCAGCTTTCGGACAGCGGCATCTCCCCCGGATCGGGTGTGCTGAATGCCCGCAAGGAGCTTTCGCGTCAGTCGCTTGGTGTGCCGGTCCTCTCGCTGGGAATTCCTACAGTCGTCGATGGCGGCACCCTCGTCTGCGGCTTGCTCGGATGCGAGGACGAATCCCGTGTCCCGGAGGAAGCGCGCGCCATGATGGTTACTCCCCGCGACGTCGACGCCCTCATCGAGCGGGGCGCCAAACATCTCTCGCTGGCCCTCAACGCCGCTTTGCAGCCCCAGCTCTCGCTCGAGGAGATCAGTTATCTGGTTTCCTGACCATGCTCTGTCCCACCGGCCATCCTGCCTTTTGACCAGCCTGCCCGGAAGGGAAGCCCGGATGCAGCGGCATAATTCCTGCCCCTCCCCGCATAAGATGAAGGGAATCTGATTTTTGAACTCGGTTGTGGGGAGGCGGTCAAGCTGAAACGGTCTGGACGCATTCGCCGTCGGTATCTCCCGGCGGCTATGACTGCAATCTTCGTCATCCCCCTTTCCCTGGCAGCACTCCGGATGTCTCCGTTCGATCTGAGCAGGCTGCCCGAACAGGCCGCTCTGCTTTCCGCAATGGTCAACATGCCGGAAGGCTCGATCGAACTTTTGGAATCCCGTTTTCGGGACAGGCTCGATCAGGAATATCGAACCCAGGGAGAGGAATCGGAGGTAGAGCCTTACATCTCTGACTGGCCGGACGAGGAAAACCCAGATTTGGAACCCCCGCCTGCGTCGAGCCAGCCCAGTCCCTCTGTGAATGAGGAAGAGGAACCGGAACCGACCGTCACCGACCCTTCCCCTGCAAAGGACCCCCCACCCGAAATACCAGAGGAATATCGCGGGACGCTATTGCAGGAGAATATGGCCGGCACCGCGAAAAACCTGTTGCGGTATGGCGCTGGCAAACTGCGCAACTATACCGACGAGCCGGACAGTGAGATCGTAGAGATCATGGAGCAGGGGATGAACCTCACCCTCGAGCGGACCGACGCGCCGCAGGTCCTGATCTTCCACACCCATGCTACCGAAAGCTATGAGCCGTATGACAGCGAAACCTACGACACGCGGAACACCTGGCGGGATACCGATAACCACAAAAATATGGTGGCTGTGGGCAATGCCCTGGAGCAGGTACTGTCCGATGCGGGGATCGGGGTTGTGCACGACACCACCCAGCACGACTACCCCTCCTACAATGGCTCCTATGAACGCAGCGCCGAGACGATCAAGTCCTATCTGGAAAAATATCCGACCATCAAGATCGCGCTGGATGTGCATCGGGATGCGATCCAGCGGGAATCCGACCTGATCGTCAAGCCGGTGGTCGAGATCAACGGCCGCAAAGCCGCCCAGCTCATGATTATCACCGGATGCGAGGACGGCACAATGGGCGTTCCCGAATGGCGGCAGAACCTGCGGTTTGCAGCTTCTTTGCAGGATGCGGTCGAGCAGGACTATCCCCAACTCACCCGTCCGATTTTCTTCTGCTACCGCAAGTATAACATGGACCTGACCACTGGGTCACTCCTGCTCGAGATCGGCTCCAATGCAAACACCCTCGATGAAAGCATCTATTCCGCAGAGCTGATCGGCAATTCGCTCGCCAAACTGCTCCTTGCCAATATGGAGCAGGCGGAGGAATAGCAAGTGTTCTCTTCGGGCTGGCTGCCAGCGAACCTGCGTCGAAGTGACAGCCCCCCGCAGGCGGGATGCCCCTTCTCGTAAAGATGCTACTACTCGTTAAGGATGTGAAAAAGAATGACAAATCAAAAGGATTTCAGGCTGTTTTTTGTATCTTTCCTGCTGACCCTCATGGCGGCGGGCTGGGTCACCCTCTTTTTCTGGGTCGATTCCACCAACTCCCAATATGAAAATACGGCGCCTTCCCCCGCGCTCGCCCTTTCCCAAACCTCCCAACTTGTCTGGAATGCCCAGTTTCTTGGGCAAAACTACACCCTCTCTCTCGATCCCTTCAACCGGCTCGAACAGGGGCGGAAAACCTACGCCAGCCTGACCACGCCACAGTCGGTACGGCTGCTTGAACAGGCCTACAGCCTCGCAGTTTATAGCTGGAACAAATTTTACATTTCGTATAGAGAGAATCAATTTCGTCAAAACGTTGAATCCCAGGAGTAAGGGGAACAAACCAATATTGGATGAAACCTGCCCAGATCTGTGAAAGAGGTGCTTTTCCAAGCGCCTTTTTCACAGGTTCTTTTTTGGGATGATGCAGGTCGCTTCCATCTTTCCATTTTTTCTCCGGTTTCCATTATTTAAAGTTTTACTCGATTTTTTTCAAAAAATCGCGGGGTCGAGGGGCAGTGAGGCAACGGAAGTTTGGGTTCCAGCCCAAACTTCCGGGGCGCAAGCGCCCTTCTTCGGGGGTCTTCTCGGGCTTTCAGCCCGAAGCGCGCAAAGCGCGACGCCCCCTCAGTTTGCCTTACGGGCGAGGGGTCGGTGACCCCTCGCCGCAGGCCCCTCCCCGATGGGACAAAGTGCGCTTTTTATCTGTTCTTTATCCAAAAGTTTCGTCCACCTTTTCAAAGGTGGCAGGGTCGAGGGGCGGAGCCCCCGACGCGTTCCGCACTGCGAGCCGCAGCGAAGCGTTTCGAGCGCAACCCGCCGAAGGCGGGCTCTTAGCGCGAGATGAGCGCGGAACGCTTTATCCTGTGAAGCGCTTTTTTCGGGTGAATTGCCGCGAAGCGGCAAGAGGAGGCTTTTTGCAAGTGAAAAAGCCCCCTTGCAGAAAGAAATCAACACAATTCCTCGCCTATCCGGTATCCCCTGATTATGAATACAGGTTTAAAGATTTTCCTTGTATCTTTCACAATTACGTGATACTATAAACGTGTTATCTGGAACCGTTTGAATGACAGGAATGCGGACCTGGAATCCGCAGCTTGAATGGGAGGCCCAACGGATGAAGATTGTAATTGTAGGCGATGGCAAGGTGGGCTACAATCTGACCAAACAGCTCTCGAAAGAAGGGCACGACATCGTAGTCATCGACAGCAATAAGGACGTTTTGCAGGAATCGGTCGAGACGCTCGACGTCATGGTCGTGCATGGCAACGGCGCGAGCCTGAAAGTACAGAAGCAGGCAAATGTTGCAAACTGTGATCTGCTGATCGCGGCAACCTCTGCGGATGAATTGAATATGCTCTGCTGCATCGTTGCGCGCAAGCTCGGGGATGCGCACACGATTGCCCGCGTCCGCAATCCCGAATATGCGGAACAGCTGATCTTCCTGAAGGAAGAACTGGGGTTGAGCCTGACCATCAACCCCGAACTCGCGGCCGCAAGAGAAACCTTTAAACTGCTTCAGTTCCCGTCGTTCCTGCGGCGGGACTCGTTTGCCAAGGGAAAAGTGGAGATCGTTGAACTGATTTTGCGTGAGGGCGGCCTGCTCGACGGGCAGAAGCTCTCCGAGCTTTATAAAATCGCCAAGGTCAATGTGCTTGTCTGCGCGGTCGAGCGGGAAGGGAAAGCCTATATCCCGGACGGTAACTTCTGCTTGCAGAAAAAAGATAAAATCTATGTCACCGCCCCTTCCCATGAGCTGACCTCCCTGATCAAACATCTGGGGCTGGTGACGCACAAGGTCCGCGATGTCATGATTATCGGCGGGAGCCGGATCGCCTATTACCTCGCTATGAGCCTGCTCGGCGCCGGGGTCGCGGTCAAGATCATTGAGCAGCGGCGGGAACGCTGCCTCGAACTCGCTGAAATGCTCCCCAAGGCCACCATTATCCATGGGGCGGGCGCCAACCAGGAGGTCCTGCTCGAAGAGGGAATCCGTGAAACCGATGCGGTGGTTACCCTTACCGATATGGACGAGGAAAACCTGATCGTTTCGATGTATGCCAACCATCTGGGCGTGCCCAAGGTGGTCACCAAGATCAACCGCACCGAATACACCGAGGTCTTCCGCGATAAGGGGATCGACTGCGTCATCAGCCCAAAACAGATCACTGCCAATGACATCGTGCGGTATGTCCGGGCGATGCAGAACACCAGCGGCGGTTCGGTGCTCACCCTGCACCGGCTGGTGGATGACATGGTAGAGGCGCTCGAGTTCCGCGCCAACGCCACCACCCGCCATCTCGGGGAAACCCTTGCCCAGATCCAGCTCAAAAAGGGAATCCTGATCGCCTGCATTACCCGGTATGGGAAGGTTATCATCCCAAGGGGTAATGACACGATCGAACTGAACGATACGGTCGTTGTTGTCACCACCTCGGACAGGTTGTATAAAGACCTCAATGACATCTTTTTGGATGGGCCGGTCCCCGCCAATACCTACGGCACCACCGACCCCAACCGGAGCTGATCCAGGGGGGATGAAAGGATGAACTATCGGATGCTGGCCTATATCCTGGGGTATATCCTCCGGATCCAGGCCCTGTTTATGCTCCCGGGGCTGGCGATCTCGCTGGCCCGCGGGGAATCAAGCGCTGTTTACGGCTTCTTGATCGCTATTTTGCTGCTGCTCGTGGTCAGTGCGGCGAGCTTTTTCCTCAAGCCCAAAGAACGCCATTTTTATGCGCGGGATGGGTTGGTGATTGTTGCCCTGGTCTGGATCGTCATGTCGGTGTTCGGGGCGCTGCCCTTCTTCATCAGCCGTGAGATCCCCCATTTTATCGACGCGCTGTTTGAAACCGTCTCCGGGTTTACCACCACCGGCGCAAGCATTTTAACCAGCGTGGAAGCGATGCCGCATGGCCTCCTTTACTGGCGCAGCTTCACCCACTGGCTGGGCGGCATGGGCGTTCTGGTCTTCCTGCTCGCCATCCTGCCGATGGCACAGGGGTCTGGCTCCTCACTTCACCTCATGCGCGCCGAAAGCCCCGGCCCCGAGGTCGGCAAGCTCGCCCCCAAAATGCGCAAGACCGCAGTCATCCTTTATGCGATCTACTGTGTCATGACGGTGGTCCAGATGGGGCTGCTCCTCCTGAGCGGTATGCCGCTCTTCGACAGCGTCTGCATCTCGTTCGGTACTGCTGGAACCGGCGGGTTCGGAGTGCTGAACGATAGCTGTGTGCGTTATACCTTTTTGCAGCAGAATATCATCGCTGTGTTTATGGTGCTCTTCGGAATCAATTTCAGCATCTACTACCTGCTGCTCCTCCGCGAATTTTCCCGCGCGTTCTTCAATGAAGAGCTGCGTGCCTATCTCGGCATCGTGACGGCGGCTACACTGCTGATCGGATACAATACACTGCCGTTCTTCAATGGGGATTTTGGGGATTCCTTACACCATGCCTTTTTCCAGGTCGCGTCGATTATGACCACCTCCGGGTTCGCTACCACCGACTTCAACCTCTGGCCCGAGTTCTCTCGTACCATCCTTGTCGTCTTGATGGTCATTGGCGCATCCGCCGGTTCGACCGGCGGCGGCATCAAGGTCTCGCGCGGGCTGCTCCTTCTCAAAAATGCCAGACAGACCATCCGCCGGATGATTAATCCGCGTGAAGTCAACCTGGTACGGATGGATCAGGAGGTTGTCGGGGAGGATACCCTGCATGGCGTCAACGTCTATATGACCTTCTACTGCCTGATCGGGGTGGTTTCCCTGTTAGTCATCTCCAAGGATAATTTTTCGCTCGAATCCAACATCACGGCTGTGCTCTCCTGCCTCAATAATATCGGGCCGGGGTTGGGTGCGGTCGGCCCCATGGAGAATTTTTCAGCCTATTCCGGCCTGAGCAAGCTCGTCCTGACGATGGACATGCTCTTTGGCCGGCTCGAGATCTTCCCCATGCTGACCCTGCTGCTGCCTTCCGTCTGGCGGCGTGCGTCCCAGCGCGGCAAAGTTTCCATGGTGTAAAACGGCGGGCGGTGTCCCCCTTCGCAGCTTCCATGCCTATGGGATCGAGTGTTCGAGGCATTCCCCGGATTCGCGGGGATGTGTTCACCATTTGAATTTTTATAACAATTTGTTTGAAACGAGGATTAAAATACCATTCGTATTTTAATCCTCGTTTTTTCATTCTTTTTTAAAATTTTTTTGAAAGGTGCAGTTTTTCTGCACCTTTTTCGTTTTTGGACGGAGGGGTGAAAGGAGTTGATGGTTACGGATCAGGTTGATCTGGTGCAGGCAAAAAAATTATTCTGCATCTTTGTGGCACGTGGATTCGAGCCGGAAGAGGCTGCTGTGCGTTCTGGTATCCCGATAGACGGCGATCCCGCACGCACCGCATGTCTGCTGCTCGGGGAGTACGGCCTACGCAGGAGAATCGCCCGGCTGACAAAGGCGCTTGCCTTCTGTGCCCCTGCGGCACGCGCAAGGTCCGGTTTGGAACGGCTCGCCCTCGGGGCTGGGTACGGCCGGGAAGAGGTGCAGCTGGCGGATGGGGCAGACCCGCTGCCGCCCGATCTGTTGTTTCACCTCGCAGAGGTAAAGTACCCCAAGGGCGGAGGGGTTGAGCTGAAATTCTTCGACCGGCTGAAAGCGCTCTCCCTCCTCGCTGGGTTGGAGGGGGAAGGCGGGGAAGCCGAATCTCCGCTGCTCGATGCACTCTCCCGCTCGGCAAATGCGCTCGCGGGGCCGAAAGGGGAGCAGGGGCGTGAAGATTGAACGGTTTTCCCGGAAACAGCTCGCCGCCATCAGTTGGTGGCATCCAGACAGCCCTCATGCCGGATGCTGTGCGGTCATCTGCGATGGGGCGGTGCGCAGCGGTAAGACCTTCTGCCTGTCGGTCGGGTTCGTTAGCTGGGCGATGGCCTGTTTCGACCGCCAGAGTTTCGCCCTCTGCGGGCGCACTGTCCTTTCTCTCCGGCGTAACCTCGTCACGCCTCTGACCGCCTGTCTGGGGGAGCTGGGATTCCGGTGTGCAGACCACCTGTCACGCGGATACATCGAAATCTCCCGCGGCAGACGGTCCAACCGGTTCTACCTGTTTGGGGGAAGGGATGAAGGAAGCGCCGCTCTCATCCAGGGGGCCACCCTCGCCGGCGTGCTGTTCGACGAGGTCGCCCTGATGCCCCGTTCGTTCGTCGAACAGGCGCTCGCCCGATGTTCGGTGGAAGGCGCGCGGTTCTGGTTCAGCTGCAATCCGGAGCACCCGGCTCACTGGTTTTATACCGAATGGATCTGCCGCGCAGAGGCCCGGAACGCCCTCTATCTGCATTTTGCCATGCGCGATAACCCGTCCCTTTCTCCTGCGGTGCTCGCCCGCTATGAATCCCTTTATTCAGGCAGTTTCTACGAGCGGTTTGTGTTGGGGAAATGGGTCGCTGCGCAGGGGGCGGTTTACCCAATGTTTGATCCTGCGGTGCATCTGTTCGATCAGCCGCCTGCCTGCCGCAGGTTCTTCCTCTCCTGCGATTATGGCACCGTCAACCCCACTTCCATGGGGCTGTGGGGGGAGAGGGATGGGGTTTGGTATCGGCTGGACGAGTTCTACTATGACTCCCGCAGGGAAGGGCGCCAGATGACCGATGAGGAATATTATCAGGCATTGGAGTCGCTTGCTGGTACGCGGGAAGTTGAGGCGGTGATCGTCGACCCGTCGGCCGCCAGCTTTATCGCCTGTATCCGCAGGCATGGAAGGTTTTTTGTCATCCCCGCCAAAAATAGCGTCGCTGATGGCATCCGGCTGGTCGGAAGCCTGCTCAAACAGGGGAAACTCCGGTTTTCCCGCCGGTGTGAAGGGTTGATCCGGGAGTTCTCCCTCTACCGCTGGGATGGCCGCGCCGGTCGGGATTGCCCCGTCAAGGAGCATGACCATGCGATGGACGATATGCGGTATTTCGCTGCTACCGTCCTCGACGAGCCGGAGGGCGGCGCTTTCTTCGCCGCGTGCAGCCGCGGAGGGGGCTGACACAGCAGCGTGTATAGCCAGCCAGGCGCAAAGTATCTTCTCGTAAGCAGGTGCAAAGGCTGGCGAACTGTTTGATCTAGGCTTGAAAAAGGCAAGGGAATCCATGGTGAATTTCGCCAGATGCAGAATGGGGTTCCATTATTTTAGGTAAGGAGGGATTTCTCATTGAAATTTTCCAACCTGTGGAAAAGAGGGGAGGCGGCGCGCTCTGTTCAAACCGCGCGGGAGCCATGCGCCGCCTGGAACGGGATGCTCCCCCTCTACACCCGGGACTGCGCAGTCTATGACGGGCTGCGCCGCTCGATCCCGGTGGTCGATGCGGCAATCGACAAGATCGGACGGCTCACCGGTGGGTGCAGGCCGGTTTGCTCGAATCCCCGCGCGCAGGCCGAACTGGAGCAATTGTTCCGAGAGGTTCCAGTGGGCGGTATGTCCCAGGGGTTTGAGGCGTTTTTACGGCAGTATCTCGACAGCCTGCTCCTCTATGGCAATGCGGCCGGCGAGATCGTCCTCTCCCGCGACGGGGAGTCGATCGCCGGGCTTTACAACGCCTCGGTGCGCAACCTGCATTTCCAGGAGGGGGAGTCGCCATTTGAGGTGCGGGTCTGCGCCGCCAGAAATGGGGCGGTTCCCGTCCCGGTGCCCTATCCGCAGCTGATCGTCTGTTCCGCGCTTAATCCACCTGCCGGCCAACTGCGCGGAGAGTCGATTTTGAGCGGCCTGCCGTTCGTCTGCGATGTGCTCATGAAAATCTATGCTTCGATGGGACAGAACTTTGAGCGGATCGCCAACCTGCGGTATGCGGTCACCTACAAGCCCGGCGCCGGTTCGCTCGACCGCGCGTATGCCAAAGAAATTGCCGGGAATATCGCTCGGGAGTGGGGGGATGCGATGGCTTCCAGCAAGGCCGGCAACATCAAGGATTTTGTCGCGGTCGGGGATGTCGATATTAAGGTGATCGGCGCTGATAACCAGATGATCGACACCGAAATACCGGTGCGGCAGATGCTCGAACAGATCGTCGCCAAGCTGGGAATTCCGCCCTTCCTGCTCGGCCTGAACTGGTCTACCACCGAGCGGATGAGCGCCCAGCAGGCAGACATCCTTACCTCCGAGCTGGAAAGCTACCGGAGGCTGGTGGAACCCGCGATCCTCAAAATCTGCAACCTCTTCCTGCGGCTCCGGGGATATACCTGTGAAGCCGGGATTGCGTGGGACAACATCAATTTACAGGACGAGCTGGAACTCGCAAATGCCCGTCTGACCAATTTGCAGGCCGACCAGCTCGAACAACAGCTCCAAAAGGAGGGAACTCAGATATGAAACAGGCTTTGATCCTGAAAAATTTGGGTGGGGAGGTATCTGCTGCCCAGCTCGAGGCGATCAACCGGTTTTCCAGGCGGGCATTGGAAGCGGATGAGGTGTATGTCTTTTCGCTCCTGCTCTGCGATAACGCGGTTGACCGCGACGGGGAACGGTTTTCGTCCGGTGCGCTCCAGAAGCTCGCTTCGCTTTTCGTCGGCAAAACCGGTATCTTCAACCATGACCCCAAAGGCCAGAACCAGACCGCCCGCATCTTTGAAACAGCGGTCGAAACCGATGATGGACGGGTGGTCGAAAACGGCGAGCCTTATCGGGCGTTAAGGGCCTGGGCGTATATGGTGCGCTGCCCCAAAAATGAGGACCTGATTCTCGAGATTGACGCGGGCATCAAAAAAGAGGTCAGCGTCGGGTGTGCAGTGGGGAAGGTGCTTTGCTCGGTCTGCGGCGCTGATCTGCGCGATCAGCCCTGCGGGCACCGTCCCGGAGAGGTCTACAACGGCGTCCTGTGCTGGCGGGAACTGGAGGAGCCGACCGACGCGTATGAATGGTCATTCGTAGCTGTGCCCGCCCAGCCCAATGCCGGGGTGACCAAGCAGTTTTCTGCCGCGGAGCCCGGCCAGCTGCGAAAGGCGCTTGAAAGCGGCCAGGAGGTTCTGCTCGACCCGGCGCAGGCCGCCGCCCTCGCGGATCAGTTGCGGTCGCTCGAATCCCTCGCCGAGGACGGCCGCGCACGTCTCGACCGGCTCCGCCGCAAGATGGTCGCGCTCGCCGCTTTCGCTCTGCCATCGGTCCCCGCCGGTACGGTTGGTGAGGTCGCAAAAGGGATGGATGCCGGACAGCTCGAAGCCTTCTGCCGCGGGCTTTCCAGTATGCAGGGAACCCCGCCCAGCCTACAGCTCGGCGGAATATCCAGACCCGCACCCGATAATCAGGCGTTCTGTATCTGACACCACTTTTTGAATGGAGGAATCTTTTGTATGAATTACCAGAACATCAAACTCGACAAGTCGATGTACAAGTCCGGTGTGCCGTTCTCCGCCCAGCTCGAGAAGCTTGACCCTTCCGCAAACTATGCCGGAACCGATCTCGCCGGGATGGACGCCTTCCAGCGCCAGCTCAAACGGTTCGATATCCGGGTCAGCGGTGCAAACAGCGATCCCGTCTCCAAGTTTTTCAGCACTGCCGATTCTGCTGCCCTCTTTCCCGAATATGTCGCACGCGCGGTCATGCAGGGGGCGGACGAAACCGCTGCCATCAACAACATCATCGCCTCCCGGACGGTCATCAATTCGCTCGACTACCGCACCATTACCACCGCCGCCGGCCATGATGTGGAGGCAAAAGTCGTTGCAGAGGGGACGGAGATTCCGGAAACAGTCGTCAAACTCAAGGACAATCTCGTGAAGATGGTCAAGCGCGGAAGAATGCTTGTTGCTTCCTATGAGGCTGTCCGGTTCCAGCGGATTGATCTGTTCACCGTCACCCTCAAACAGATCGGCGCTTATATCACCAAGGCCCAGCTTGCGGATGCGGTCGATGTGCTCATCAACGGCGACGGCCCGGATCATGCCAACAACAATCCGGCTGCGGTGGTAGAAACCGCCGGTGCAGGTGCGCTCACCTATGCCGACCTGCTCAGCCTCTGGTCAGCTTTCGATGAGTTCCAGATGAATACGTTGATTGCTTCCCCTGACATGATGCAGAAGCTGCTGACCCTTACCGAGCTGCGGGACCCGGTCGCTGGGCTGAACTTTACCGGCAGCGGTATGGTCGGCACCCCGCTGGGGGCCAATGTGATCCGCTCTAAGGCGGTACCTGCCGGTACCATCGTTGCGCTGGACAAAAATTTTGCGCTCGAGATGGTCACTGCGGGCGAGATCGCTGTGGATGCCGACCGCCTGATCGACTCCCAGCTCGAACGTGCCGCTGTTACCGCGACCTCCGGGTTTGCAAAAATTTTTCCCGATGCCTGTAAGGTGCTCAAACTCAAAGCGTGAGGAGGTGGTTTTAATGCTGTTGGAACCGGTTATCCGCCAGTTTGCGCAGTTCGCGCGGCTGGACGAGGAATCCGTTGCTCCATGGATTCCGCTTTGCGAAGCCGCTGCCGCATGGATCGAGTCGATGCGTAAGCCAGTCGTTCCGCCGGAGGGGGAATCTCCTCCGGTGGGAGAGGGGAAGCCCGATGAGGGAATGCCTCCGGAAGGGGAGGAAGTACCACCCATCGAGGATGGGACATCTCCGGCGGGGGAGGAGAAACCACCCACGGGGGATGGGACACCTCCGGAAGAGGGAGAGAAACCGCCTGCGGGGGATGGGACACCTCCGGAAAGTGAAGCCCCCGAACCGGCAGACGATCCCCGTCTGGTGCTTGCCGCTGCGGGAGAAGCCTTTTATCAGTATTCGCTGGTTTCCTCCGGCGGAGAGGCGCAGAGCCTCAAGATCGGCGATATTTCGGTCTCCGAATCAAGCGGGAACGGAGGAAGCTCAGGTGCGCGTACTCTGCGGGACCTGCTGCTGGCCAAGGCTGCCGGCCTGCTCGAACCCGGGTTCGCCGGTCTCTGGCAGGTGGAAGGATGACCCCCGCTGCGCTGCGCGGGGCGATCGAACGGTGCGGCGAGCCGGTCCGTATCGTTCGGGATGGGGAGGTCTTCTCCTTCTTCGCCTGCATCCAGCCCCGGCCGCATACCAACCAGCTCGGCACCGGCGAGCCGGTTCTCCACTCCCGATTCGGACGGGAGGACCCCCGTCAGTTCTATTATTACGGTCCGCCTGACGGGGGTGGGGAACTGGTCGAGAGCGGCACCATCCTCGAGACCGCAACAGCCCGCTATCTCGTGGTGACCTGCCATGAATTCCGGTTCCGGGGGGAGGCGGTCTATCGCTGGGCTTCCCTCAAACCTGCGGATCAGGAGGTAGACGATGGAACAGTTTTTATCCATTAAACGGGAGTTCGCTGAACTGCTCGCCGGGCAGTTCTCCCCCTATGGGGTAAGGGTGACCGGGGAGTTCCCCTCGGAATCCCACCGCAGGCCGGGCGGATGTGCGCTTGCTGTCGGGATCGACGGGGTTGGATTTCCCTCGGTCCCGTCCGGCGGCAGCCAGATCCAGCTCACCCTACGGTTCGATATTCTTTGTCCGGCCGGCCATTCCCCCGGCTGCCATGAGGTGTTCGAGCTGCTCTGCGGGGTGCTCGTCCCAAAACTCGGCATCCGGGAGGTCCACTGCGGGACCATCTCGTACGATAGGGGATTCGATGCGTTCTGCATGACCGCTACCGCTGTACTCGATGGGATACTCGCCGGAGCCGACCCCGACAGCGGCTCGTTCGACCGGATCATCATTCGTGCAAACATCAAATGACAGGAGGGGTTTTATGATCCAGATTCCCAATACCATGCGGCCGGGCGTATTTATCAGCAGCTCGGTGCGCGCGGCCGCTTCCGGAAACGCGGTCAGGACCGTTGCCGCCGTGGGGCAGGCCGGTGCGGATGCGCCGCAAGGCTGTACAGTCGTCCATACCCGGGAGGATGCCGCCGCGCTTGGCGAAAATTCCGCGCTCCAGCAGATGGTTTTTGCCCTGCTTGACGCGGGGTGTGCGCCGGTGCGGGCGGTTCCGGCCGGGGAGGACTATGCGGAGGCGTTCGACGCAATTGCCGGGATCGAAGAGGTCCGGGTGGTCGTTTCGGATGGAGGCGGCGAGGCGTTCGCTGCACATCTCGCTGAATGCAGAACCGCCGGTCGGGAACGGTTCGGGGTGCTCGCGGTTTCCGAGCCGGAGGACGCTGCCGCAATCGCCCGGCAGCTCAACTGCGAACGGCTGGCGGTCGCCTGCGATGGTGGGTCCTGCACCCTGCGTACCGCTGCTGCCTTCGCCGCGCTCATCGCCCGTGAGGGCGCTGCGGGCTGTTACAACGGCGCCGAACTGCCCTTCTCTGGCACCTTCGACGGTTCCCTCTCGGATGGCCAGGTGGGAATGTTGCTCGCTGCCGGGGTCACACCGTTTGAACAGGTGGGCGGTGTGGTCGAATGCATCCGCGCGGTGACCTCCCACACCCTTACAGACGGGTTGCCCGACCGCACCTTCTCCGCAGTCTCTACTGTGCTCGCGGTTGATGAGGTGGTTTCCGGGCTGCGGTACGCGGTGCGCGCCCGCCTGCGGGGAATGAAAAATTCCTCCGCTACCCGCGAGAGCATTGCGTCCCAGCTGACCGTCGAACTCGAGGCGAGGCGTCTCGAAGGGGTGATCGACAGCTTTCTGCCCCCGGTCGTTGCCGCACACCCGAAGGACCCGTCGGTCTGCGTGGCAACCCTCTCGTTCTCAATCGCGCCCGAGATCAGCCAGATCGTGATTTCGGCTGAAATTTCTATCTGAATGGAGGTGTCTGTATGGCATTGGTTTCTTTTCCTACCAGTAAGGATGTCTATATCGAGGTAGACGGGAAGCGGCTCGCTGCTGCACAGAGCTATAAGGCCAAAACCTCCCGGGAAAGCCGGTTCGTCGAGGCGTTCGGCTCGGATGAGCCGGTCGGGACGGTTGGGGGGCGGGTCAAGTACCTGATCGAGCTTTCCCGCGTGGTCATCTGCGGCGGCTCCGCGGCAGAAGTCCGGTTCCACAACCTTTCCAACTTCAATATCGTGGTGGTGCGCCCTGACCGCAAGATCATCTATTCCGGATGCGAATGGTCGGGGGTCGATGAGGCAATCGGTCTGAACGACCTTGTCTATGAGACGGTCACCGCAGTTGCTTCCTCGCGGATGGAGGTTGCACTTTGAGCCGGGCCGGTTGTCTCCCCGAAAACCGGTTCTCTGTCCCCTATCTGGGGCGGACGTTCCGGTTCTGCCGCCGCTCCGCTTGGCAGGAGCTACAGTTTTCCGGTGCGGCCGAACGCCTGCTGGAACATCTCCCAGGGGCGGACCTTCCCGGCAGGCAGAAACAGGCGGTTGCGGGGAATGCGGTCCTGCTCTGGCAGGCGCTCGATGGGCCGGATGCTGCCGGTTCCCCCGAAGAGATCCTGCGCCGGTTCAGTGCCGGCCAGATCGCTGACCTCGTCCGGCTCTATTTTGAGCCGGACGGCGGCGGGGAGGTCTGGTACGATGAGTGCGGCGTGAATGCGGGGTTTTCCGGTGAGGAGGGTGCGGTTTGAACGGCTATAACGTCAATGCGGACCTTGCAAAAAATCTCGAGGTTTACGCCAGATTCATCGAGGCGCGTTCTTCGGTCACCACCCCGGAAAAGCTCGACGTCCCAATGGTATGGGGGATGTATCTCGACACCACCCGACCGGTCGGTGAGCCAAGCCGCCTTTCTATGGAAATCTCCGGTTCAGAGGTGCCGCAGCTGCTCTCCGCTTCGGCCCCGGATGGTGGTCTGCCTCAAAGCTTCCATGCTTCGGTTCGGAACCCTCAGCAGCCGCAGGCGCTGTCCACTACCCTGCCGGAAGCCCGGATTCCCGATGCGCTGCCTGCTATGACGCAGGAAAGCCGGCTCCCCGAGCCGCTCGCCTTTTCGGTTCGGGAAACCGCCGGGCCGGGGGAATCCCTCGCATTTGACGGGGCCGAAGCGGACAGCTCCGAGACCGCTGTTTCGGTGACCTACCGTACTCCCGTCAGCGGTGATCTCGATCTGTTGGGGCTGGTCAATGACCGGCTCAAAACCCAGGCGCGCCGGTATCCGCATCCGCTTTCAAACGAGATGGACGCTTTCGGGTAAAGGAGGACTCTATTTGACCAATTTACAGTATAAAAACCATACCTTCCAGCCCAATCCCCGCAGGATCAGTGTTTCGTATGTGCAGAATATCGCCGCGCATCTGCTGCCCGCTTACGGTACCCTCTCCCAGCCGCTCGGCCCGCGCTGCCGGGTCGTGCGGTGCGAAGGGGAGGTGTTCGACACCTCCAACGCTGACACCGCCGCTGCCAAACTGCGTGCCATTGCTGCGCTCTGTGATGACAGTGCATCCGGGATGCTCTATCTACCCACCGGCCAACAGTTCGAGGCGGTCGTCTCCCGGTTCAGCTATACCGCCCAGGGGGATGGGAGAATCCTCAGCTACGCGGTCGAATTTACCGAAACTGAGCGCAAGGAGGTGCAGGAGGAATGATCGACCCGGCAAAGCTGCGGTTTATCGCTTACGGTGCGAAGGACACCTTCACCTTTGACCACCCGGTCGAGTTCGAGCTGGTCAAGTCCTACGATTCGCCCGCCCAGTCGCTTGAGGCGGTGTTCCCCTACGAGCAGGCGATGAACACCGAACTGATGCGTCTGCTCCTCTTTCACGGGGAACAGCGGCTGTTCTATGGGCTGGTCGATGAAACCTGCCTTTCCCATACCGACGAGGGGCGCAGGCTCAAGATCGCGGCCCGCAGTGTGGGCGCTCTCCTCCTCGATAACGAGGCGGTCCCCAAGCTCTACACCAATGTCTACCTGCGGGAGATCATCTCTGACCATCTCAGCCCGTACGGATTTCCCACCGTCATCGGGGTCGATAACCCGTTTTTCAGCCAGTACCAGATCGTCAAGGGCACCAGTGAATGGGAGGCGTTCTCCAATTTCTGCCGCAGTGCTGCGCGCGGTACCGCTTATCTCAACGATGAAGGGGATGTGATCTGTACCGTCAACCCGCCGCGCGGGAAAACATGGAACATCTCTAACCGTCAGGAGGATGCTACCCACTACGCAAGCCTGCGGGTGGTCAACAACCGGTATGCGCCGGTCAGCAAGTTCCTCATCCGGGACAACGACGGCGCTTACAGCTACAGCTACACCAACCCGGAGGCTTCGACACTCAATATCCAGCGGATCCGCTGCCTGATCCCCGGACCAGAATACAGCGAGGGGACCGAGGGCGGCTGGCTGGATGGCAGGCTGCGGGTGAGAAGGTCGATGCTGGGCAAGCTGGTCATTACCGCGACCTGTCCCGGTCTGCTGGAGGCGGCTTTCGGTGACCGGGTCGATCTGGATGATGGGTACACCACCAGAAGCGGGCTATTCGTCCAGCAGGTGCGGCACCGCCTCGGGGAAGGCGGCTATACCACCACGCTGACCCTGCTGGATATCAACTATGTGTGAAAGGGGAGGTCTCTTTGGATGTTTTGCTGCGCGACGGGGATATGGTGATCGGGCACGACGGTTCCGCCCTTTCTGTCAGCGGTGCGCATGAGCTGCTCCAGCGTGCGGTTCTCCGGCTCGCGGTCCGCAGGGGCAGCCTGCCGCATGATCCTGCCTTCGGCAGCTATCTGCATCAGCTCGGCGGGGCAGGGGGAGCCCTCAACGAAAAGGCCCTTGCGGCCTGCCGGGAGGCCCTTGCACCAATGCCCGATGTGCGCGTCCGCTCTGCCGACTGCCAGTTCTCCCCCGATGCAGGACGGCTGCATGTCCGGGTCGGGTTGGAAGCCGGACACCAGAACTATCAGTTGGAGGTGACTGTATGAACTACGATCAGGAATATTACTACGAAAGGATGGCCGAGACCTATGCTGGTTTGACCGGCTTCCGCCCCAACCCCGCTTCGGATGTGGCTTTCCGGTTCCGCGCACTGGCGGTCCAGCTCTCCGCCCTCGCGGGACAGATCGAAGAGGCCCGTCTGGGGGCGTTTCCCGCGACCGCATCCGGCAAGACGCTTGATGCGCACGCCGCCCTTCGGGGGCTTTCCCGCCGGGAAGCCTGCCGCGCCAGCGGGATGCTGCGGTTTTCACGCAAACAGGCCGAAACTGCCTGTACGATCCCGGCAGGGTGCATCTGCGCCACTGCTGATGAGATCGAATATGAAACGGTTGCGGAAGGGCGGATGGAGCCGGGGGTTTCCGAGCTGCTGGTTCCCGCACAGGCGGTACATCCCGGTATTTCCGGAAATGCGGTCGCGGGTGCGGTCTGCCTGATCCGCTCCTACTGTGGGGAGGTCTCCGAGGTCGGCAACCCCGAGCCTTTTACGGGCGGTTCCGACTGTGAGGATGACATGCATCTGCGCGCCCGTCTCGAATCAGCCTGCCGGGAGCCGAACAATGGCGCAAACAGGGGATTTTATATGGAACACGCGCTCGCCTGCCCTGGGGTGTATGATGCGGCGGTCAGCGGCCAGGGGGGCACTGTGACTGTTCTGGTTGCCGCGGAAGGGGATGCGCAGCTCTCCGACGAAACGATCTCTTCCCTTTCGGAGCAGCTCAATCGGCTGCGGGAGCCATGTACCACCGTTGCCGTGGCACGCGCAGAGGTTGTCCCCGTCAGGATTGATGTTGAGGCGGCCGCTGATGCCGCCGGGCGGGAACAGATCGCCGGTCTGCTCGCCCAGGAACTGAACTGCCGCCGGATCGGTCAGGGATGCACCCTCGCGCGGCTGGGGCAGGTGATTATGAATAGCGGTTTCGCCGAAAATTACCGGTTTGTCCTGCCTGCCGCCGATCTCACCCCCGGTGGCTCCCAAATCCTGCGGGCAGGGGAGATCGTTGTCAGGGAGATGGTCGGATGAGCCTGCTTTCGCAAACCGCTGCTCTCGGCATCTACGACCTGCGGCCGGGCAGTATGATCCGCTGTGAGATCGAATCGTATCAGGCCGCGCTTGATCTTCTGCCGCCCCTGCTTGCATCCGTCTCCAGCCTGCCCGACCGGATGTCCTCGGAGCAACTCGGCAGATGGTGCGCACTCTATGGATTTACACCCCCGGAGGGGATGAAGGAGGATGCGGTACGTCGGGCGCTCGCCGAATGCATCCGAGGGTGCGGATGGACAGTCCCCGAAATTGAGGACTTTCTGGAACGGCTTGGGGCAGTCGTATCCATCGAAGAGCAGACGGGGCGCCTGATGGTACGCGGGGATTTTTCCCCCGGATTTTTTCCGGATGTTGAAACTCTGCTGCGCACGATCGGACAGCTCGCCCCTGCCGGGTTGGAGATTGCAAACGACCTCTATGGGCTGAGCTGGGATGCGCTCGACCGGAAAGACTATACTGCGCAGATGCTCGACGCCCGCGACATGACCTGGAACTGGTTCGAGACGTTTGCACATCTGCTCTAAAGTGTTTCGCTCATTGCGATGAGCGACCAAAGGCTCTGCCTTTGGAATCCGCCACCTTTGAAAAGGTGGACGAAACTTCTTACGATAACCGAGAAGGAGGGTGTTTATGGCAAGTACAAATATGACCGAGCATCTCAAGCTGAACCAGTGGATTGGGTCTGACAAGCCCAAGATGGCCGACTTCAATGCCGATAACCGCAAGGTAGATCAGGCGGTCGGAAGCCACACTGCGGATCAGACGATGCATCTCACAGAGGCCGAGCGCGCCGCATGGAACAAGGCGATTCCGATTGTCGGAGGATACACTGGGGACGGTACTCCCATGCGGGCAGTCGAGATGGGGGTTGCGCCGCGGTTCGGCATCCTGTATGCAGTGGACAAGGTACCGATCGGCGCGACCGCTACCTCCGGGACGGTGGACGTTTATTCGGGATTTTTTTCCCAGACCGGATGCTCCCAGGGATTGATGCTCAATCCCGGGGATACCGCTTTTACAGCACTCAACGTCCCGCAGGCAGTCTACGGGCGGGTCGCCAAGCTCAATGAAAAAGATGTGAAATATGTGTATATCCTCTTTGCGTAGGGAAACAAAAACCGCCGGTCCTGTTTCTCAACAGGACCGGCGGAACTGCGTCTTGTAGAATTATTCTACTTCGTAGAGTTTCTGGAGCCGCAGCAGGTGCTCGTACCGCGCCAGAGAGTTCTTCTCCGCCTCGGTGAACAGAGTCTCCGCACGATCCGGGAACGCTCTCGTCAGCGACGAGTAACGCGCCTCGCTCATGATGAAGTCTCTGTAGCTCGCCGACGGGGCTTTGCTGTCCAGCGTGAACGGGTTCTTGCCCTCTGCCTTGTTGGCCGGGTTGAACCGGAACATGTTCCAGTAGCCAGCGTCGACCGCTTTCTTCATCTCGCTCTGGCAGTTGGTCATGCCGCCCTTAATGCTGTGCATCTCGCAGGGCGAGTAACCGATGATCAGGGACGGGCCCGGATAAGCCTCTGCCTCGGTCAGTGCTTTGATCGTCTGGTTCATGTCAGCGCCCATCGCGATCTGCGCGACGTAGACATAACCATAGGACATTGCGATCTCTGCGAGGCTCTTCTTCGCAATCGCCTTACCGGAAGCAGCAAACTGCGCTACCTGACCGATCTGCGAGGACTTGGATGCCTGGCCGCCGGTGTTGGAATAGACCTCGGTATCAAAGACCATGATGTTGATGTCCTGACCGGAAGCCAGAACATGGTCAACACCGCCGAAGCCGATGTCGTATGCCCAGCCGTCGCCGCCGAATACCCAGACCGATTTCTTGGACAGGTACTCCTTGTGAGCGAGGATTTCCTGAACCAGCGCGCAGGCTGCGCAATCGCAGTAAGCCGCGCCCGACTCCTTCAGAGCCTGTGCATGGGCCTGCATCTCACCATGTTTATCGCCAAATACCTCTTTGCTGGCCGGGCTGGCGATGAACGCCAACACATCGTCAATCGTCATGAGGCCCTCTTCCAGAGCAGCAATATACTTTTTGGTCGCTTCCGCGTTTGCCTTGCCGTCGTTGACGGTATCCAGCCACGCCTGTGCCGCTTCTTTCAGCGGTGCATAGGTATGCTCAACCGCGATCAGCGCTTTGGTCTTTTCGATCATGCGGTCACGGATTGCGCTCTGGCCGAGCAGCATACCGAAGCCATGCTCTGCGTTATCCTCGAACAGCGAGTTCGCCCACGCCGGGCCGTGGCCCTCTTTGTTGACAGTGTACGGCGAAGTTGCCGCCGGGCCGCCCCAGATCGAGGAGCATCCGGTTGCGTTGGAGATATACATTCTGTCGCCGAACAGCTGGGTGATGAGACGTGCATACGCGGTCTCCGCGCAGCCTGCGCACGAGCCGGAGAATTCAAGCAGCGGCTGTTTGAACTGGCTGCCCTTGACTGTCTCGACCGCTACCGGCATATCCGCCTTGGGCGCGACCTTCGCAACCATGTAATCGAATACCGGCTGCTGTGCCGCCTGGCTCTCCTGCGGCTTCATCTCGAGCGCCTTGACGCCCTTCTTGCCCGGGCAGACGCTGACGCAGACGCCGCATCCCATACAATCGAGCGGAGAAACGCTCATTGCGAATTTGTACTGTTTCGCACCGGTCATCTCGAGGGTCTTGGTTGCCTCCGGAGCGGCTGCGGCCTCCTCCTCGGTGAGTGCGAACGGACGGATGGTTGCGTGCGGGCAGACATACGAGCAGCGGTTACACTGGATGCAGTTTTCAGGCAGCCACTCGGGAACCGCCACCGCAACGCCGCGTTTCTCGTAAGCCGAGGCGCCCTGCTCGAAGGTACCGTCCGCGTGCGGGACAAACGCGCTGACCGGCAGGCTGTCGCCGTTCATCTTGGAGACCGGCTCCATGATGTCCTTGACCATCTTGACCAGCTCGGACTTGCCCTCAAGAGCTGCGCTGTCATTTGTATCCTGCGCATCCGCCCAGGAAGCCGGAACATCGATCTTGACGAACGCAGTGCCGCCCGCGTCGATCGCAGCATAGTTCATGTTGACAACGTCCATGCCCTTCTTCTCATAGGAATGCAGGGCCGCATCCTTCATATATTTGATCGCGTCCTCAGCGGGCATAACCTTCGCGAGTGCGAAGAACGCCGCCTGAAGGATGGTATTGGTGCGCTTGCCCATGCCGATCTTGATCGCGAGGTCGATCGCATTGACCGTGTAGAGCTGGATGTTGTTCTTGGCGATATACCGTTTTGCCTCGGCAGGCATATGGTGGTCAAGCTCCTCGGGGCTCCACTGGCAGTTGATCAGGAACACACCGCCCGGTTTGACATCGTTGACCATCTTATAGCCCTTGACCACATAAGACGGGTTGTGGCAGGCAACAAAGTCTGCTTTGTTGATATAGTAGGGGCTCTTGATCGGCTTGTCGCCAAAACGCAGATGCGAAACGGTGATACCGCCGGTCTTTTTGGAGTCGTACTGGAAGTACGCCTGTACATATTTGTCGGTGTGGTCGCCGATGATCTTGATCGAGTTCTTGTTCGCGCCGACCGTACCGTCGCCGCCCAGACCCCAGAACTTGCACTCAATGGTGCCTTCCGCAGCGGTGTTCGGGGAGACCTCTTCCTCGAGCGAGAGGTTGGTCACGTCGTCGGTGATGCCGATGGTGAACTGCGGCTTCGGATCCGCCTTCGCAAGCTCTTTATAGACTGCGAATACGCTGGAGGGCGGGGTATCCTTGGAGCCGAGGCCGTAACGGCCGCCGATCACCTTGGTCGAGATGCCCGCCTGTGCAAGGGAGGTGACAACATCCAGATAGAGCGGCTCGCCCAGTGCGCCCGGCTCTTTGGTTCTGTCGAGGACAGCAATCGCTTTTGCGGTGGAGGGGATCGCTTCGATCAGTTTGGAGGAAACAAACGGACGGTAGAGACGTACCTTGACCAGACCGACCTTCTCGCCGGCAGCGGTCAGATAGTCGATGACCTCTTCTGCAACGTCGCAGATCGAACCCATTGCGATGATAACGCGCTCTGCATCCGGTGCGCCGTAGTAGTTGAAGAGTTTGTAATCGGTGCCCAGCTTCTCGTTGACCTTGCCCATGTACTCCTCGACCACTGCGGGCAGCTTCTCGTAGTACTCATTGCAGGCCTCACGATGCTGGAAGAAGATGTCGCCGTTCTCGTGGGAACCGCGCATCACAGGGCGCTCGGGGTTCAGAGCGCGTTTGCGGAACGCTTCCACTGCGTCGAAATCGAGCATCTCCGCCAGGTCTTTGTAATCCCAGATATCAATTTTCTGGATCTCGTGGGAAGTACGGAATCCGTCGAAGAAGTTGATGAACGGAACCCGGCCTTTGATCGACGCCAGATGTGCGACCGCGCCCAGATCCATGACCTCCTGCGTATTGGTCTCAGCCAGCATCGCAAAACCGGTCTGACGGCAGGCATAAACGTCCGAATGGTCGCCGAAGATGTTCAGCGCATGGGACGCAACCGTTCTCGCCGAAACGTGGAACACGCAGGGCAGCAGCTCGCCGGCGATCTTGTACATATTCGGGATCATCAGCAGCAGGCCCTGGGAAGCGGTGTAGGTGGTGGTCAGCGCGCCAGCGGCCAGAGAGCCGTGGACGGTGCCCGCAGCACCCGCCTCGGACTGCATCTCGACGACCTTTACCTCGGTGCCGAAGATGTTCTTCTGGCCCTTTGCCGCCCACTGGTCGACATTGTCCGCCATCGGGCTGGACGGTGTAATCGGGTAGATACCCGCTACTTCGGTAAACGCATAGCTGACATGCGCTGCCGCAGTATTACCGTCCATGGTTTTCTTTTTCCTTACGATTGCCATGTTTGTATTTCCTCCCTATTAAAAATAGTAACTAATTGGAAATTAGTCATGGAGACAAGACCCCTCACGGTCACTTCCCGCGAAGGAATCCATCTTCTTTAGATTTTACCATCTTTGTCCACTGTTGTAAACAGCATGTACAACAAAATTTATGATAATTTTCTGCAAAAAAGCGCAGATAAGACGAAAATTTCTTGTTTATTTATACACGCCCTTTCCGGCACTTTTTTCTTATTTTGCCCAACCTGCCACAAAAAATTGACAGCCGCCCTGAAAATGTTTATATTAGAGGTAATCAAACCTGTCTTTCAGGAACACTTTGGAGGAATTGAGATGATGGGAGACTATCCCAGTTGGCCGTTGATCCTGTTCCTGGCATTCTGCAATGCCTTTTTAACCGCCGGGCGCACCGCCCTCACCCAGCTGCCTGATGCAGAGGTCAAAAAGCTTGCTGCCTCCGAGCGGAAGAGAGACCGCCGGATCGCGCACGACCTCGAAAAACCTGCCGCGCTGCTTGAGGGCTGTAAGCTGGCGGGATTCTCCTGTACAGTTGTGACCTCGCTACTGCTCTGGTCGTATCTGGCGCGCAGCCTGTCGGCGCTTTTCCCTGTGGATGGCGCCCCGGTTTTCCTGCGATACACAGCGGTTTTTCTCGCCTGTGCGGTGCAGGTGCTGATCCTGGACGTGCTCTGCCTGCTGCTTCCCTACCGGATCGCCTGCCGTCACCCACAGCCGGTTGCGGCCGCGCTCGCCGGATTCTGCCGGACTGTTTCCCTGCTTTTCCGGCCGTTTGTCGCGTTCAACGGCGCGCTTGCCGAGCTGCTCGCCCGATTGGTCGGCTGTCCCGAGCCGCTTGAATCGGGGCAGGCCGCTGAAGAGGAAATCCGCATGATGGTGGATGTGGGCAGCGAAAAAGGGGAGATTGAACAGAGCGAAAAAGAGATGATTAACAATATTTTCGAGTTTGATGACCGGTGCGTTTCGGAGGTCATGACCCACCGTACCGATATGTGCGCCATCCCCAAAACCGCGACCCTTTCCGAAGTGGCGGCGCTCGCGCTCGAAAGTGGGTATTCCCGCATCCCGGTTTACGACGACAATGTTGATGCGATCCTTGGGATCGTCTATGTTAAGGACCTGCTCCGCTTGATCGAGCAGAGCAATGAGACCTTCGATCCTCAGAGCTATATGCGTCCGGCGCTGTTTGTGCCCGAAACCATGAGCTGTGTCGATCTGTTCAGCCAGTTTAAGGCAAAAAAGGTACAGGTTGCAATCGTAGTGGACGAATACGGCGGCACTGCTGGGATCGCGAGCATGGAAGACCTGCTCGAATCGATCGTTGGGAATATCCAGGACGAATACGACGACGAGGAAGAAGAGATCTTCAAACTAGGGGAGGACTGCTATGCGATCGGCGGAACTGTCCTGATCGATGATGTTGAACGGCTGTTCGGGATCACCCTTGCAGAGGACTCGGAGTATGACACGATCGGCGGGCTGCTGACCGACGTACTTGAACGGATCCCCGCCCCAGGGGAGCATCCGACGGTAGCGCTTGGCGAAGTGAAATTTACGGTCGTGGCCGTCTCCGACCGGCGGATCGTGCGGATTCGCGCTGAACGCTCCAAAACTTCCGCCCCCTCCTGAAGGCGCGGGGGCTCCACCCCTCGACCCCGCCACCTTTGAAAAGGTGGACGAAACTTTTAAACAAGGGGCAGCTAAAAAGGTGCTCCCCATCTGCCGGGATGGGGCCTGCGGGGAGGGATCGCTGACCCCTCTCTGCAAGGCGCATCCTGCCCAGGTGTCGCGTGAACCGCGCTTCGGGCGCAACGCCCGAGAAATAACATGCGCATGGAAAAGCCCCCTCTACAAGTCTGTGGAAAGTCTTGAACAAATTCCAAGGGAAAAATCCAGAAAACCTTTTTGGACATGGAGGAATTACTCACAATATGCAACAAATTTTAGGTTATATCCGGCGCGCAATCACCGAGTATGGGATGATTCAGAACGGCGATACCATTGCGGTCGGTGTTTCGGGTGGAAAGGACAGCGTTGCTCTGCTTGTCGGACTTGCCCGCGTCCGCTCGTTCATTGGCATCGATTTCTCCCTCAAAGCCATCACGCTGGACAATCAATTCAACGGTCTCCCGTCCGATTATTCCAAAATCCAGCAACTCTGTGATGAATACGGGATTCCCTACCTGATCAGGCGTACTGATATCGGTTCGATCGTCTTCGACACCCGCAACGAGACCAACCCTTGCAGCCTCTGCGCCAGAATGCGCCGCGGACTGCTCCACGACACTACCAAAGCCCTTGGCTGCAACAAAATCGCGCTTGGCCACCACTACGACGACGCGGTGGAAACCTTCCTGATGAATCTGTTCCACGAAGGGCGGATCGGTTGTTTCTCCCCGGTTACCTACCTTTCCCGTAAAGACCTCACGATGATCCGGCCGCTTGTCTTTGCCCCCGAACGGGAGATCCGCAACGCAGTCAACCGCGCAGGGCTTCCGGTTGTCAAGAGTGCCTGCCCCGTCGATGGATGTACCGCTCGCCAGTCAGCTAAGGATCATTTAAACGATTTGGAAAAACTATATCCAGGCATTACAAAACGTATATTTGGAGCAATACGGAGGGGGAAGATCAGTGGATGGTAACTGGTTGCAGCGCACCGAACTTTTGATCGGTTCCGAAGGGCTTGCACGCCTGCAAAGCGCCAGGGTTGCCATACTGGGGTTGGGCGGGGTCGGTTCTGCCGCCGCAGAAGCGCTCTGCCGGGCTGGTGTGGGGCATCTGCTGCTGATCGACCATGACCGGGTGGACCTCACCAATCTGAACCGGCAGCTTGTCGCTACCCGGGAGGTGGTGGGGTGGCGCAAAACTGACGCACAGGAAAAGCGTTTGCGTTCGATCTGTCCGGAAGGGGATTTTACCTTCACCCCCGAATTTTATCTGCCCGAAAACCATGCCTTCCTGTTCGACTGGTCCCCCGCTTTTGTGGTGGATGCGATCGACACGGTTACCGCCAAGCTCCACCTCGCACAGGAATGCCAGACAAGGCATGTACCGCTGGTAACCTGTCTGGGCACCGGTAACCGGCTCGACCCTTCTCAGCTCCGGATTGGTGACATCTGCGAAACTGCTAATGGATGTGGCTGCGGACTTGCGCGGGTGATGCGCCGGGAGCTGAAAAAGCGCGGCGTGACTTCTCAGACTGTCCTCTACTCCCTCGAAACACCGCGTAAAACGGTCTGCCCAGACAGCCAGAACGGACGTCATGCTCCCGCAAGCATTGCATTTGTGCCGCCCGCCGCAGGGTATTTGATCGCATCTTACGTGGTGCGCCGCCTGCTTCAACTGGTGTAAGAACCTTGCTAAAAGCCAAAGTTTTTCTCGATTTTTTTGCTCCGGGGAGGGGTCGGGTGCCGCTTTTTCCCAAAACTAAAGTTTTACTCGATTTTTTTCAAAAAATCGCGGGGTCGAGGGGCGGAGCCCTCGCCGCTCGCCGCAGCGAGCGGAACGCTTTATCCTGTGAAGCGCTTTTTTCGGGTGAATTGCCGCGAAGCGGCAAGAGGGGGCTTTTTGCAAGTGAAAAAGCCCCCTGTCAAACATACTATCATCGATACCCTTCAAAACAGGCACCTATTCGCAGAAATGTTAGATTTTCTATTTGTAAAAATAAATATAAATATTCCAAAAAGTAAAAACGCAGAGGAAAATCCTCTGCGTTTTTTCATATCGCTTATATGGTTCAAACCAGCTCGATAATTGCCATCTCTGCGGCGTCACCGCGGCGAGGGCCGATCTTGACGATTCTGGTATACCCGCCCTTAGTCTCCTGATACTTAGGGGCGATCTCGTCAAACAGCTTCTTCGCGACATCCTCTTTCGTTACGAAAGAGAAAATCTGACGCTTGGAGTGGAGGTCGTTGGTTTTAGCCGTTGTAATCATCTTCTCGGTCATCGCACGAACTTCTTTTGCCCGCGTGACAGTGGTCTCGATCTTGCCGTTTTCCAGCAGGAAGGTGACCATCGCCCTGAGCATTGCCATTCTATGGCTGGAAGTTCTGCCGAGTTTTCTGGTTCCTGGCATCGAATTTCACTCCTTACCCAAAACTTTGCAGGCGCCTGGCGCCCGGATTATTCTTCGTCCTTAGAAAGGTCAAATCCCAGTGACTGTAACTTCCAAATAACCTCTTCCAACGATTTCTTTCCGAGGTTACGCACCTTCATCATCTCGTCCGGAGACTTGTTGATGAGGTCCGCCACGGTATTGACGCTGGCTCTCTTCAGACAGTTAAACGCGCGAACAGATAAGTCAAGCTCTTCAATGGTCATCTCAAGCAGTTTATCTTTACCGGTATCCTCTTTTTTGTCCATGATCTCGGTTGTGCTCACCTCATCCGAAAGGTCGACGAAGTGATTGAGTTGTCTATTGAGGATCTTGGCCGCCAGACTCACCGCCTCCTTCGCGGAGATGGTCCCGTCTGTCCAGACTTCAATCGTGAGTTTGTCATAGTCGGTTATCTGTTCTACCCGGGTGTTCTCCACCGTATAGTTGACCTTCAGCACCGGGGTGTAGATACTGTCAACCGCGATGGTTCCGATCGGAGCTTTCTCAAGCTCGGTATGCTTGTTGCGGTCGGCGGACACATAGCCCTGCCCTTTGCGCAGCGTAATCTCCATCGAGAGCTTGGCGCCCGCATCCAGCGTGGCGATGTGCATACTCGGGTCGAGTATCTCAACCTCCGAATCGCATTCGATGCTTCCGGCGGTCACTTCACACTCGCCCTGGGCCTCTATTCTCACCGTCTTGGGTTCATCGCAATACAGCTTTGCGGTAAGCCCCTTGATGTTGAGGATAATCTCAGTTACGTCTTCTTTCACTCCCGGGATTGTCGAGAATTCGTGCTGGACGCCGTCGATCTTCACAGAGATGACCGCAACACCAGGAAGAGAGGAAAGCAGCACACGGCGCAGGGCATTCCCCAGCGTGGTACCAAAACCTCTGTCCAGCGGTTCCGCCACAAATTTGCCGTAACTACCGTCAGACTTGAGCTCGACCGTCTCAATCTTGGGCTCTATGATTTTGACCATAATGGACCCTCCTTCTCCGGCGGAAACTCAATCCCCGCCTTGTCATTCTCGTTTCCCTAAAACCTTGCGCGGTCATGCGGCGGCGCGTATTGCTGCGCGCCTCCACATGATTACTTGCTGTACAACTCGACGATCAGGTGCTCCTCAACGTCGAGGTCGATGTCCTCGCGGTGCGGGAGTTCGATGACGCGGCCGGTCATTTTGGTCTTGTCGCAGTCCAGCCATTTTACAACCGGACGGGCAGACATCGCTTCGACAACCTCTTTGAGCTTGCCGCTCTTGGATGCCACTGCAACCAGATCGCCGGACTTGAGCAGGATCGAGGGGATATTGGCCTTTTTGCCGTTCACAGTGAAATGGTTATGCCGAACCAGCTGGCGTGCCTCTTTGCGGGAAGCCGCGAAGCCCAGACGGTAAACTACATTGTCCAGACGGCTCTCACAGATGCGCAGCAGGTTTTCACCGGTCATGCCGGACTGGCGCTCCGCCATATCGAAATATTTCTCGAACTGGCTCTCGAGAACCCCATAATAACGCTTGGCCTGCTGTTTGGCGCGGAGCTGGATTCCATATTCGGAGATCTTCTTACGCGCCTTGCCGTGTTGCCCGGGAACCGAAGCCCTGCGGGTGACGGCACACTTGTCGGTGTAGCATCTCTCGCCCTTGAGGAACAGCTTTTTGTTCTCGCGGCGGCAGAGCCTGCATACAGCGCCGGTATATCTTGCCATTGATTGCACCTCCTGAATGGTTTGGGCGGCGTGCGGGGCACGCTGCGGGATCAGATGCGTTTAGACGCGTCTTCTCTTGGGCGGACGGCATCCGTTGTGCGGGATGGGGGTCACGTCCTTAATCATGTTGACCTCGAGACCTGCTGCCTGCAATGCGCGGATTGCGGCTTCACGGCCCGAGCCAGGTCCTTTTACGAACACTTCGACCGTCTTGAGCCCATGTTCCATGGCAGCCTTTGCAGCGGTCTCCGCAGCGGTCTGCGCGGCATACGGGGTGCTCTTTCTGGAGCCTCTGAAGCCCAGCCCGCCAGCCGAAGCCCACGAAAGCGCGTTGCCCTGGGTGTCGGTGATGGTGACGATCGTATTGTTGAACGTGGACTGGATATGCGCCGCTCCGCGCTCGATGTTTTTGCGCTCGCGGCGTCTGCGAGTGGCTGTTTTTCTGGCAGTTGCTTTTGCCATCGTCTATATCCCTCCCTGATTATTTCTTCTTGTTGGCGATAGTCTTCTTGGGGCCTTTTCTGGTGCGCGCATTGGTCTTGGTTCTCTGCCCGCGGACAGGCAGACCCTTTCTGTGGCGCACGCCGCGGTAGCACCCGATCTCAACCATGCGCTTGATGTTCAGCGCGACCTCACGGCGGAGGTCACCCTCCACATGCAGGTTGTGGTCGATATAATCACGCAGCTTGGAAACGTCCTCCTCGGAAAGGTCCTTGACACGGATGTCCGGATTCACGCCGGTGGACGCAAGGATTTGCTGAGCGGTTTTGCGGCCTATACCAAAGATATAGGTCAAACCGATCTCGACCCGCTTTTCTCTCGGCAGGTCAACGCCAGCTATACGAGCCATACTTCTGTTACACCTCCATTATTCGGTTTTACACTTAGCCCTGACGCTGTTTGTGCTTGGGGTTTGCGCAGATAACCATGATACGGCCCTTGCGCTTGATGATCTTGCACTTTTCACAGATGGGCTTAACGGAAGGTCTTACTTTCATGAGAAATTACCTCCTTCTGCTCCCTTGGATGTTTCTTGCTTATTTGGAGCGCCAGGTAATGCGCCCCTTGGTCAGGTCGTACGGAGACATCTCCAGTGTGACCTTATCTCCCGGCAGGATACGGATAAAGTTCATCCGCAGCTTACCTGATATATGCGCTAAAAGCTGATGCCCGTTGGGCAGCTCCACCCGGAACTGCGCGTTGGGCAGGCTCTCTACGACGGTGCCTTCAATCTCGATGACATCTTCCTTAGACAAGCTCGTTTCCTCCCTCGCTCTCACCGCGGCATCCCCGCAGGAACGTCCGCAGCTTTTTATTGGTGGCTCCGCTGGAAAGGTCCAGCACAGCATTGGTTTTCCGGATGTGTTTCACACTCTTGCGCTTTGGCTTTTCCAGCAGCCGCACCTTGCCGTCGGCAAGCGCGACATGCCTCTTTTCCACCGAGACGACCACATAGAACCGCCCGGCGTCATGCCCTGCAATCGACTCGACCACGCTGCCCGTCTGGATCGGCATTCCCGGCACCCCCTATTCAGGCTGTGTCAGGATCACCGGCCCGCTTTCGGTGATCGCGATGGTGTGTTCGAAATGTGCGGCAAGCCCCTTGTCGGCGGTGACGATCGTCCATCCGTCCGAAAGCTCGCGGATCTCAGGGGAATGCTGGGTAATCATCGGCTCCACCGCGAGCACCATGCCCGCGACCAGCCGCACCCCATGTCCCGGACGCCCGTAGTTGGGCACCTCCGGGGCCTCGTGCAGGTTCCGGCCGACGCCATGCCCGACATATTCGTGCACCACGCCGAACCCGCGTTCCTCCACATAGGACTGCACCGCACTGCCAATGTCACCGATCCGCGCACCCACCCGCATCACCGCAAGAGCGGCCTGCAGGCTTTCGCGGGTGGCATCCATCAGCGTCTGGGCCTGCGTATCCACCGCGCCGACCGCGAAGGTCGCAGCCGTGTCCCCGTGGTATCCGTCATACAGGGCGCCTACGTCGATGCTGACGATGTCGCCTTCTCTGAGAATCCGTTTACCGGGGATCCCGTGGATAACCTCTTCATTCACCGAGATGCACGCACTGCCCGGAAAACCACCATACCCCAGAAACGAGGGTTTGGCTCCCTTTGAAACAATAAACCTTTTGATGGCCCGGTCAACCTCGCCGGTGGTAACCCCCGGACGGATCGCCGCGCCGCCTGCCTGCAAAGCCTGCGCAGCAATCGCGCCGGCCTTGCGCATTTTTGCAAGCTCTTTGGAAGTTTTCAGTGTGACCATTGCCATGCTATTAAGCCTCCAGCGCGGCCAGCACCAGACGGGATGTGTCGGCGACCTCACCCTGTCCCTGCACGATGACCAGCTTGCCCGCTTTTTCGTAGAACGCTTTGAGCGGTTCGGTCTGCTGATGGTAGGTCTCGAGGCGTTCGAGCACAGTCTCCGGCTTATCATCCTTGCGGACCACCGTATTCCCGCCGCACTTGTCGCAGATACCCTCCTGCTTGGAAGGGTTGTGCTCGACATGGTAGCTCGCGCCGCACTTCTCGCAGACACGTCTGCCCGAGAGCCGCTGGATAATCGCCTGATCGGAAACTTCGATGTCAACCACCCGGTCGATCTCGATCCCCATCCGGCCGAGCGCCTCTGCCTGCGGGACGGTGCGCGGGAACCCATCGAGGATAAACCCGTTTTTGCAGTCGTCCTGCTGAAGACGCTCTTCAATGATCCCGATTACGACCTCATCAGGCACCAGTGCGCCGCTGTCCATATAGGACTTGGCCTTCAGGCCCATTTCGGTCCCGTTCCGGAGCGCCTCACGGATGATGTTCCCTGTGCTGACTGCCGGAATCTGCAAATGTTCGCGGATGACCTCCGCCTGAGTGCCCTTGCCGGCACCCGGAGCGCCGAGGAGAATCAGTTTCATAACCCTAACCTCACTTTTCTATTCAAGGAAACCTTTGTAGTGACGCATCATCATCTGGGATTCGAGCTGGCGGAAGGTATCGAGTGCAACGCCAACCACGATGATGACCGAGGTACCGCCGAGCGAAACGTTCAGCCCCGGGGTAAACTTCCCGAGCAGGATCGGCAGGGTGGCGACAATGCCGAGGAACAGACCGCCGATCAGGGTAATTTTCGCGATGATCCTTGCGATAAAATCGGAAGTGGGCCGGCCCGGACGGATGCCCGGGATGGTGCCGCTGTTGTTGCGCAGGTTGTTGCTCATCTCGATCGGGTTATACTGGATCGCAACATAGAAGTAGTTGAACGCCAGGATCAGTACGAAATAGAGCACTGCATAAAGGATGGTGTTGGTATTGAACGAATAGAGCATCCTGCCCGCGAAGCTGTTGGGATCGGGGCTGGTGAATGCCGCGATGGTGCCGGGGATCGCGAGCAGCGAAGATGCAAAGATGATCGGCATAACGCCCGACATGTTTACCTTCACCGGGATGAAGGTCGACTGGCCGCCGTACATCTTGCGTCCGACCACCCGCTTGGCATACTGCACCGGGATCCGCCGCTCGGCGTTGGTCATAATGATGATCGCCACGATCAGCACCAGGAAAAGCGCGATCATAAAGACGACCGAGACCATGCTCGAGAAGCTGTACTCGTTCAGGCGGATATACCGTCCGAACCCGACCACTGCGGAAGGCCCGCGGGAAACGATGCCCGAGAAGAGGATGAGCGAAATGCCGTTCCCAATCCCGTTTTCATCGATCCGCTCACCGAGGTAGACGATCAGCAGCGCGCCGCCGACAAAGGTGCTGATGATAACCAGCGCGGAAAATACCCCTGCAAAGCCGGAAGTATAGTTGACCGCATGGAACTGGTTGCGCAGCATGGTGTAGTAGGCGAACGCCTGGAGCAGGGCAAGCCCGAGGGTGGTATACCGGGTGATCTTGTTGATCTTTTTACGTCCGTCCTCGCCCTCTTTGGCCAGCCGTTCGAGCGCAGGGATCGCGACGGTGAGCAGCTGGATAACGATGGACGAGGTGATATACGGGGTGATCGAGAGTGCGAAGATGGTCGCGCTGGCAAATGCACCGCCCGAGAGGATGTCGAGATAGCCGAGCAGGCTGCCCGCCGAAACCATCTGGTTGAGCGCGGAGGCGTCGAGGAACGGCACCGGTACGGCCGCGCCAAGCCGGAACAGAATAATAATCATCAGGGTGTAGACAATCTTCTTCTTCAGTTCCGGGATACGCCACGCATTCCTCAGGGTTGTGAACATCTTACTTCACCTCGGCCTTCCCGCCTGCTTTCTCGATTTTCTCTTTGGCAGACGAAGAAAAAGCTGCACAGTTGACAGTAAGTTTTTTGGTCAGTTCACCGTTCCCGAGGACTTTAACGCCATCAAGCGTCTTTTTCAGCAGGCCCGCTTCAACGATCGCCTGCTCATCGACAACCGCGCCGTCCTCAAACCGCTGCTCGAGGTCGGAAACGTTGACTGTTGCATACCGGGTTGCAAAGATGTTGTTAAAGCCGCGCTTCGGAACACGTCTCTGGAGCGGCATCTGACCGCCCTCGAAACCGGGCCGCACGCCGCCGCCCGAACGGGCCTTCTGGCCTTTATGGCCTTTGCCGGCGGTCTTTCCGTTGCCGGAACCGTGGCCGCGGCCTTTGCGGAATACGTCGCGGTTGGAACCGGGCGCCGGGGAAAGTTCATGCAATTTCATGGTTGGCTGCACCTCCTTGCTTAGTTTTCGGTAACCTCAATGAGGTGGGAAATTTTCGCGATTTTGCCTTTGGTGGCAGCATTGTCCGGCTGGACAGTCTCGTTGCCGATCTTACGCAGCCCGAGGGACTCGGCGGTGGCAATCTGATCGTCTTTTCTGCCGACAAGGCTCTTCACGAGCTTGATTTTGAGCTGTGCCATCTTGCCCGCCTCCTTATCCTATAATATCCTTCACGGCTTTGCCGCGGGTGGCTGCGACCTGCTCTGCATCACGCAGGGCGCACAGCCCCTGGATCGTCGCGGAAACCACGTTGCAGGGGTTGTTGGAACGCAGGGACTTGGTACGGATGTCCCGGATGCCCGCAACCTCGAGCACCGCACGCACCGGGCCGCCCGCGATAACGCCGGTACCTTGCGGAGCCGGTTTCATCAGGACTCTGCCCGCGCCGAACACGCCGATGATCTCGTGCGGAATGGTGGTGCCTTTGAGCGAGATCTTGTGCAGGTTTTTCTTTGCGTCCTCAATACCCTTGCGAATTGCGTCGGGTACCTCGCCCGCTTTGCCAAGCCCGAAGCCCACAGTGCCGTTGCCGTCGCCGACTACGACCAGAGCCGCAAACTTGAAGATACGACCGCCTTTTACCGTTTTGGAAACGCGGTTGATCGCTACTACTCTCTCTTTCAGATCGAGATTTGTTGCATCAATAAGAGCCAAAAGTATCCCTCCTTACTTAGAATTTGAGGCCGCCTTCACGGGCTGCTTCCGCAAGCTCTTTCACGCGCCCGTGGTAGATATATCCGCCGCGGTCGAACACAACCTCGGTGATGCCTTTATCGGCTGCTTTCTTGGCGATCGCGCTGCCGACCTTTTTCGCTGCTTCCTTGTTCCCGCCAAAACCTTCGAAGTCCTTATCCATCGACGAAGCCGCACACAGGGTGACGCCGTTCACATCGTCAATGATCTGGGCATAAATGTGTTTTGCGGAGCGGAAAACATCAAGACGCGGGCACTCGGGGGTGCCGCTGATCTTGGCTCTGACACGGACATGGCGTTTCAGCCGGGCTTTGTTCTTGTCAGGCTTTGTAATCATGGTGGTTCACTCCTTTACTTACTTCTTGCCCTTACCTGCTTTGCCTTCCTTGCGGATGATGACCTCGTCAACATACTTGATGCCCTTGCCCTTATAAGGCTCCGGCGGACGTTTCTCGCGGATTTCCGCTGCAAACTGCCCGACCTTCTGTTTGTCCGGGCCGTGGACGATGATCTTGTTGGGCGCAGGCACGTCGATCGTGATGTCCGCATTGTCCTCAAAGAAGACCTGATGCGAGAATCCGAGGGTCAGCACGAGCTGTTTGCCCTGCTTGGCGGCGCGGTAACCAACGCCGTTGATCTCCAGTTCCTTTTTGAACTCCTCGGTGACACCGTGGACCATGTTGGCAATCAGCGTGCGGGTGAGTCCATGCATGCTCTTTTCGATTTTCTCATCGTTGGGGCGGGTCACAATGATCTCGCTGCCCTCGAGCGCAATGCCGATCTCGGGGCGGAAGGTCTGGGTCAGGGTGCCCTTCGGGCCCTTGACAGTGACAGTGTGGCCGTCGATCTTCACTTCGACGCCCGCCGGTACAGCGATGGGCTTTCTTCCAATTCTGCTCATTTCTGCCGTACCTCCCTTACCAGACAAACGCGAGGACTTCGCCGCCGACATGCGCCGCTCTGGCCTGACGGTCGGTCATGACGCCCTTGTTGGTGGAAAGGATCGCGGTTCCGAGACCTTTCATCACGCGGGGCATATCCTCACAGTTGGTGTAGATGCGCAGGCCGGGTTTGGAAACCCTGCGAAGCCCCTGGATTACCGGGGTCTTGCCCTGCCCGTATTTCAGGGTAACCTTGATGGTGCCCTGCTTGCCGTCTTCCACGACGGTGAAGTTTTTAATATATCCTTCATCCAACAAAATCTGAGCGATTGCTTTCTTCATGTTGGAAGCAGGAATATCGACAGTATCGTGTTTTGCGTTGTTCGCATTTCTGATACGTGTCAGCATGTCAGCGATCGTATCGGTGATATGCATGCCGTCAACCTCCTTTTGGCTCAGCTTTGTTTTTTACCAGCTTGCTTTCCTTACGCCCGGGATCTGCCCTTTATACGCCAGCTCTCTGAAGCAGATGCGGCAGATGCCAAATTTGCGAAGGTAAGCGTGCGGGCGGCCGCAGATCTTGCATCTGGTATATTCTCTTGTGGAGAATTTCGCCGGACGCTGCTGCTTAATCTTCATAGACGTTTTCGCCACGGTAATTCCTCCTTACTTCGCAAATGGAGCGCCCAGAAGCGTGAGCAGCTCGCGGGACTCTTCATCGGTTTTCGCAGTGGTGACAAAGCAGATGTCCATGCCGCGCACCTTGTCGATCTTGTCATAGTCGATCTCGGGGAAAATCAGCTGCTCGCGCAGGCCCATGTTGTAGTTGCCGCGCCCGTCGAACCCGTTGGGGTTGATGCCGCGGAAGTCGCGCACGCGGGGCAGCGCCACATTGAACAGCCGGTCGACAAACTCATACATCGTATCACCGCGCAGGGTGACCTTTGCACCGATGTTCATACCCTCGCGGAGCTTGAAGTTCGCGACGGATTTTTTCGCCTTGCAGACAATCGGCTTCTGGCCGGTGATCTTGGAAAGGTCCCCCATGATTGCGTCGATAATCTTCGGGTTGTCGCGCGCCTCGCCACAGCCCACATTGATGACAACCTTATCAAGCTTGGGGATCTGCATGACAGAGGTGTATCCAAATTTCTTCATCAGTGCAGGGGCGTATTCGTTCCTGTACTGGTCCTTCATTCTTGCCATGATCTCTCCTCCTCACTTAAAAAGTTTCACCGCATCCGGTGTTTTTGCACAGGCGTTGTTTTGTGCCGTCGTTCAAAATCTTGTGGGCAATCCGGGTCGGCTTGCCGCATTTGGGGCAGACAAGCATCACCTTGCAGGCATACATCGCGCCTTCGGCTTTTACGATGCCGCCCTGGTCGCCCATCTTGCGGGGCTTGACATGCTTGGTGACCATGTTGACATTCTCAACGATGACCTTGCGCTCCTTGGGGGAAACCTCCAGAACCTTGCCCTTTTTGCCCTTGTCCTTGCCGGACAGAACGATGACTGTATCGCCCTTTTTGACGTGAAGCTTATTCACTTTCGAGCCCTCCATTACAGCACCTCAGGAGCGAGGCTTAATATCTTGAGGTACTCCTTCTCACGGAGCTCCCTCGCTACCGGTCCAAAGATACGGGTACCTCTGGGGTTTTTATCTTCTCTGATGATAACCGCTGCGTTCTCGTCAAAGCGGATGTAGGTACCGTCGTCGCGGCGAACACCCTTTGCGGAACGAACGACAACTGCTTTGACAACGTCGCCCTTTTTCACCTGGCCACCGGGAGCGGCTTTCTTGACCGAAGCGACGATCACATCGCCGATATTCGCGTATCTTCTGCGGGAACCGCCGAGCACGCGGATGCACATCAGCTCTTTTGCGCCGGTGTTGTCGGCTACCTTGAGATAGGTCTGCATCTGAATCACAGTGCGTTCCTCCTTTCAGTCGGAATAATCTATCCAAAAAATGTTTATTTCGCTTTTGCGATGATCTGGGTCACTCTCCACCGTTTGTCTTTGGACAGGGGGCGGGTCTCCATGATCTCAACCTTGTCGCCGATGCCGCACTCGTTCTTCTCGTCATGCGCCTTGAACTTCACAGTGCGCTTGATGATCTTTTTATAAAGGGGGTGCTTGACATTGTCCTGAATGGCCACGACAACGGTTTTGTCCATCTTGTCGCTGACGACCATGCCGACACGGGTCTTTCTGAGGTTTCTCTCGCTCATATACCTTTCGTCCTCCCTTCCGCTTACTGCGCGCTCTTAAGCTCGTTCTGCCGGAGCAGGGTCTTGACGCGGGCGATGTCCTTTTTCACCGCGCTCAGACGGACCGGATTTTCGAGCTGGTTGATCGCGTGCTGGAAGCGAAGGTTGAAAAGCTCGGCTTTGAGGTCAGACAGCTTCTCGGTCAGCTCAGCCGCGGTCATGTCTTTCATCTCGCTTGCCTTCATTCCGCTTCACTCCCCTTTTCTTCAGTCTCTTTGGTGATGAATTTGCACTTCACCGGCAGCTTGTGCATCGCAAGACGCATCGCCTCGCGCGCAAGCTCCTCGGAAACGCCGCCGATCTCAAACATGACACGGCCGGGCTTCACAACGGCGACCCAGTACTCCGGGCTGCCCTTACCGGAACCCATTCGGGTTTCAGCCGGCTTTTCGGTGATCGGCTTATCCGGGAAAATCTTGATCCATACCTGACCGCCGCGCTTGATATAACGGGTCATTGCGATACGGGCAGCCTCGATCTGGTTGGAGGTGATCCAGGCCGGCTCGAGCGCCTGGAGGCCGTAATCACCGTAGGTGATGGTGTTGCCTCTTGTGGCCTTGCCTTTCAGGCGGCCTCTCTGTACCCTGCGGTACTTTACTCTCTTCGGCAGAAGCATTATTTATTGCCTCCTTCCTTGCGGGAACCTTTGCTGCCCCCAAGTACCTCCCCGGTGTAGATCCAGACCTTGACGCCGGTCTTGCCGTAGGTGGTGTCGGCCTCCGCGAAGCCGTAGTCGATGTCCGCGCGGATCGTTTGCAGGGGGATGGTGCCCTCGTGGTAGTGCTCGCTTCTCGCGATGTCCGCGCCGCCCAGGCGCCCGGAAACCGCAATCTTGATGCCGCGTGCGCCAAACTTCATGGCGCGGCCGATCGCCTGCTTCATCGCGCGGCGGAAGGAAACGCGCCCCTCGAGCTGCGCGGCGATCGACTCGGCGACCAGCTGCGCGTTCTTATCCGGGCTCTTAACCTCCACCACGTTGATGAAGACCTGTTTGCGGTCGGCAGCGGCCTTGCCCTTGTTGATCATCTGATCGCAGAGCTTGCGCACACGCTCGATCTCGGCGCCGCCCTTGCCGATAACGATGCCGGGGCGGGCGCAGTGGACATGGATGCGCACCTTCGTGGCATCCCGCTCAATTTCAATTCTGGGGACTCCTGCGTCATACAGGGTTTTCTTTAAGAACTTGCGCAGCTTGTAATCCTCGACAAGGATATCGCCGAAAGCAGCGTCCTTAGCAAACCAGCGGGAATCCCAATCCTTAATGACTCCGACACGCAGACCGTGTGGATTTACTTTTTGTCCCATGATTTACCTCCTCCTTCGGCTTATTCCCGTTCTGCGACGGTGATGAAAACATGTGAAGTTCTCTTGAGCACCTGGAACGCACGTCCCTGCGCGCGGGGGCGGATACGTTTCATTGTGGGGCCGGGAACTACGTAGCACTCCGAGACATAGAGGTTTTCCCTGTCCATATCGAAGTTGTTCTCCGCGTTTGCCACGGCCGATTTCAGCAGCTTCTCCAGCGGCTCGCAGGCGGCCTTGGGAGTGTGCCTGAGAATTGCCATCGCCTGATCGGCGGGCTTGTTTCGAATAAGATCCAGCACGATCTGCACCTTACGGGGCGCGATACGAGCATGTCTCAACGAAGCTTTTGCTTCCATTGCTGATGTCCTCCTTTCGGCCACGTTTATTTGGTCTTTTTCGCGCCGGCATGGCCGCGATAGGTCCGGGTGGGAGCAAACTCGCCGAGCTTGTGCCCAACCATGTCCTCGGTCACATAGACCGGCACGTGCTTGCGTCCGTCATGGACCGCAAAGGTATGCCCGACAAAATCGGGGAAAATCGTCGAGGAACGGCTCCAGGTCTTGAGAACCTGCTTTTTCTCGCCGCTCTCGTTCATCTTCTGAACTCTCTCAAGCAGAACGGGCTGCACGAAAGGTCCTTTTTTAATGCTTCTTCCCATTGATGCATCTGCCTCCTTTCAGCCCGCTTTATTTCGCGTTGCGGCGTTTGACAATGAACTTGTCAGAACGGTTGTGTTTTGCTCGGGTCTTGTAGCCCAGTGCAGGTTTGCCCCACGGGGTAACAGGCCCCGGACGTCCGACCGGGCTCTTGCCCTCACCACCACCGTGAGGATGGTCGCAGGGGTTCATGACCGAGCCGCGTACAGTCGGCCTCCAGCCCATGTGGCGGCGGCGGCCCGCTTTACCGTAGTTGACGTTCTCAGAATCGACATTGCCGACCTGGCCGATCGTCGCGATGCAGATTTCGGGGATGTTGCGCAGCTCGCCGGAAGGCAGCCGCACCAGCGCCATACCGTTCTCCTTCGCCATCAGCTGTGCCATAACGCCAGCCGAACGCGCCAGCTGCGCGCCTTTGCCGGGGTAAAGCTCGATGTTGTGGATGAAGGTACCGGTCGGGATGCTTGCCATCGGCAGCGCGTTGCCCGGCTTGATGTCCGCCTGTTTGCCCGAGACGACGGTATCCCCGACCTTCAGGCCGTTGGGGGCAATGATATAGCGTTTCTCGCCGTCCTCATACTGCACAAGCGCGATGTGCGCGGTGCGGTTGGGGTCGTACTCGAGGGTCAGGACGGTTGCCTTCATATCCGCCTTGTCCCGCTTGAAGTCGATCACGCGGTATTTGCGGCGGTTCCCGCCGCCGCGGTGGCGGACGGTGATGCGGCCCAGGTTGTTGCGGCCGGAGTGCTTTTTCAGGGTTTCGAGCAGGCTCTTTTCCGGTGCAACCTTCGACAGCCCGCTGTAGTCGGTGCAGGTCATCTGCCTGCGCGACGGGGTTGTCGGCTTATAGCTTTTGATAGCCATGCGGTTTCACTCCTCATTATTGTGTTGGCGGGGCTATGAGTACCCCATACGCGGCTCAGACGGGAGCCATTAAATCATGCTGTCGAAGAACTCGATGGTCTTGGAGCCTTCGGCCAGCGTGACGATCGCCTTCTTGGACGAAGCGGTATAGCCTGCGGTGCGGCCCATTCTTTTGAACTTGCCGCGGCAGGAGACCGTGTTGACCCTGGCAACCTTCACGCCCGGGAACAATCCCTCAACCGCTTGGGCGATCTCGATTTTGTTTGCGTCTTTCGCAACCTTAAAGGTGTACTTTCTGGACTGCACATTCTCCATCGAAGCCTCGGTGATGACCGGGCGGAGGATGATATCCTGCGGCGCTTTCATTATGCGTACACCTCCTCAATTTTGGCGATGGCGTCTTTCGCAACGATGAACTTGTCGCAGTTCACGATGTCATAGACATTGATGGTGTTGACCAGAGCGGTCTTGACGCCCGGGATGTTCGCCGCGCTCTTGATGAGCTTGTCGTTATGCTCAGGCATGACAATCAGCGCTTTTTTCTCAACGCCGAGCGCCTTGAGCATCTCAACGATCACTTTGGTCTTGTAGCTGTCGACCGAGATGTTGTCGACGACGATCAGGTCACTGGTCGCGACCTTATCCGAAAAGACCGATTTGATCGCCAGGCGGCGGACCTTCTTGTTCAGGGAATAGCTGTAGTCGCGGGGCTTGGGGCCGAGCGCGATGCCGCCCTTTCTCCACTGGGGAGCGCGGATCGAACCCTGTCTCGCATGGCCGGTGCCCTTCTGTCTCCACGGCTTTTTACCGCCGCCGGAAACCTCGGTCCGGGTCAGGGTCGACTGGGTGCCCTGACGCTGGTTGGCGAGGTAGTTCACAACAACCTGGTGAACCACCACAGGGTTGGGCTCGATACCGAACACAGCCTCGGAGAGTTCCATTTCCGAAACGACCTTGCCGGCCATATCGTATACATTAACCTTTGGCATTTGTGTATCCTCCTTCCCTTACGCCTTAACGCTGTCACAGATGCTGACGACTCCGCCCTTGGGGCCGGGGATCGCACCTTTGATCGCGATCAGATTGTTTTCGGCGTCAATCTTGACGATTTCCAGATTCTGAACGGTGACCCGCTCTGCACCCAGGTGGCCCGGGAGCTTCTTGCCCTTCATAACGCGGGACGGATCGGAGCAGGCGCCCAGCGAACCCTGGTGACGTGCGACCGGGCCGCTGCCGTGGGTCTCTTTCAAGCGTCCGAAGTTGTAGCGTTTGATGGTACCGGCGTAGCCTTTACCTTTCGAGATGCCCACAACGTCGATCGCATCGCCCACTGCGAAGGTGTCCGCTTTGATGATGTCGCCCACGCTCAGGACCGAGCAGTCTGCCAGGCGGAACTCGCGCAGCTCGCGCTTGTTTGCCACGCCGGCTTTGGCGAAGTGGCCCTTGCGGGGTTTGTTGACAGCCTTGTCGCTGATGTCGCCGAAACCGATCTGCACAGCTTCATAGCCGTCGTTTTCGGTTGTCTTCTTCTGGACAACAACACACGGGCCTGCCTCAACGACTGTTACGGGGATCACTTTGCCGTTCTCGTCAAAAAGCTGGGTCATGCCAATCTTTTTGCCTACGATGCACTTTTGCATACCTTTCTTTACCTCCTGCGGTTATTGGTCGGCTGCTGCCGACATGACCTGACGGCGGCTTGCCGTCGTCGGGGTTTTCCTGCCTCTTTATTAGAGCTTGATCTCAATCTCTACGCCGGCAGGCAGCTCAAGTCCGGTCAGGGCCTCAACGGTTTTGTTGGAGGGCCTGAGGATGTCGATGAGGCGCTTATGGGTCCTCATTTCGAACTGCTCACGGCTGTCCTTATATTTATGGACCGCCCGGAGAATGGTAACGATCTCCTTTTCGGTCGGCAGCGGGATCGGGCCGGAAACCCGCGCGCCGGTGCGCTTTGCGGTCTCCACGATCTTTTCCGCCGCGGTATCGACCAGCTGATGATCATACCCTTTGAGCCTGATTCTGATTTTTTCCTTGACTGCCACGAAACATCGCCTCCTTAAAGTTCTGCTTGAGGCGCTTTAGGACTGATGCCCCCTGCACACCGTTCCGGGTGTTCCGCGCTTCGGCATACAAAAAATCCGGGAAACCATCCTCGTGGTTCCGCCGGACTTTAGATACTGTCCGCCGCGCACCGATCCCCCTGGGATCAGGCAGGAATTGTTCAGTATTAAAGTCGCCCGGTTTAAAATCGGACATACTCCGCGGAAATTTCCCGCCTCATCGGGCGGCCACCTCCCGCATCATCGCATATCTTGTGCAGTCATGCCTGATTATAATACCATACCATTTTTACGATTGCAAGCATTTTTTCAACTTTTTTCGTAAAAACCTACAAAAAAATTTGGCTCATTTTGGCGGGGGATTTTGTGCAGTATTCTGCCCTGATCCCCCCTTGATTATTCCCAGAGGCTGCCGCCCCTTTTTCAAAGCCCCTGCCGGCCAGGCGGAACGGGCCTTTTTATGCCGCTGGCAGGACGCTGCGCGCTCCGGAAGGCATCCGCCGGACACGCAGACGGCTCCCATCCTTCGCCTCCTGCTTTTCCGCCAGATATTCCTCCAGGCACAGGCCCTTCTCGTACATCTCCGTGGCCGCTTCCACACCCACATAGCGGTAATGCCAGACCTCCTCCGCCACACCCGTGATGTCGGTTTTGTTCCCAGGGTAGCGGAAGATAAAGCCGTAGCGATAGCTGTTCTCCTGAAGCCAGAAATAGAGGTCGTAGATAGCGCCGTTGATGTCCACTGCCAGTCCAACCTGATGCTCGCTATACCCCGGAACAGCGACCCACTGCTCCGCCATCTGTTTGGCATTGCCTGGGGAATATCCCTGACTCTGATACTGGGCAATCTTATCCTCATAAAGGCGCTGCTGTGTTTCCTGCGTGCGGTAGCCGGACGCTATGATTGGGAGCTGATCCAAATTGCTTTCCCTTGCGGCCTCCAGCATCGCCATCAAAGGGGTATAGATGCGCTTATCTACTTTTTCTCCGCCCGGCAGTTCGATCAGGTTGATCTCGTAGTCTGCGGGGATCGCATTTTGATGATTCACCAGTACCAGATTCCAGTCAGCATCCTTCTTTTCTATCCGGATCTCACGTACCAAGGAGCCAGCTGATGCGCTGCCCTGCACCTGCGGGGTTGTCAAAACGGGCAGGTTCGTTGGCGCTGGCTGAGGGGCGCTCGGGACAGGCGCTTTTTCGCCGGGCAAGCCGGGTGACAGGGCAACAGACGCACAAACAGCAAGCAGTGAGAGCGCCGCCAGCACCCCTCTCCGCGCAAAACGTGCCTGCCGCCTTCCTTGGATGCGGCAAAGATGACCGTTCGGGACCCTCATTCCTTTCATCGAAACACTCCTTTTCGATTGTCTTTCAACACTTCCCGGATATTCGGAAAATTTCTCTTAGAGCCTGTATTCATAATCAGGGGATGCCGGATGGGCGAGGGATTTTGCTGTCCTGCAAGGCGAAAAAACGCAGACAATGCTTTGTGTATTGCAAGGTTTTTCAACGCGGCAGCCCGGCAAAAGACCCGCTCAGACGGTGGCGAATGGTTGTGAATACGGGTTCTTAATGATACAATTATACAATACAGATTTCTGTTGTACAAGAGCGCAAAAGAGATTGCAGGAAGATTTTCCAAGGCTGGGGATACCGTTTCAGATTCCTGGCCATCACCACAAAAAATCCCGCCGGACGCCTTGACGCGCCGGAAAAGATATGCTATACTGTGAAAGCTGTCCAAAGACAGCAGGTGTCGCAAAGACGTAAAGGGTTATTTCCCGCCTGCCGAGGAGATGCGTTTTGGCTGTTGCAGTTTTTGTAATAGATAAATGCTCTTTCCGCGGTGATGGGCGGAGAGGGCTTTTTCGTTTTGATAGATGCAAATTGACTTGGAGGTGAACAAATTGCCAAGCGCAAAGATTTTAGAGCAGAAGAAGCAGATGGTTGCTGACCTGACCGATAAGATCAAAGCTGCAGCCGCCGGTGTTGTCGTAGACTACAAAGGCATCAATGTGGCAGATGACACCAAGCTCCGTAAAGAGCTGCGTGAAGCGGGTGTCCATTATGCGGTCGTCAAGAACTCGATGCTCCGTTTTGCTGTGAAAGAGGCTGGCTATGAGGGACTGGATTCGGTTCTCGAGGGAACCACCGCAATCGCCCTCAGCGACAGCGACCCGGTCGCGGCTGCAAAGGTCCTGACCAAATACGCAAAAGACAGCAAGGGCAAATTCACGGTCAAAGCTGGTTTTGTTGACGGTGGCGTCATTGATGCGGCGAAAGTCGACGAACTGGGCAGCCTGCCCAGCCGCGAAGCTCTCCTTTCGATGCTGTGCAGCGCGCTACAGGGCAACCTGAGAGGCCTGGCTGTGGCGCTCAACGCGATCGCCGAGAAAAACGGCGGAGAGGCCCCCGCTGCGGAATAAGCGGCATTACACAAGTTGAAGATTTGAAATTTAGGAGGTAACAATCATGGCTTCTGAGAAAATCCTGAAGTTTGTAGAAGAAGTGAAAACCCTCACCGTCCTCGAGCTGAACGAGCTTGTTAAGGCGATCGAGGAGGAGTTCGGCGTTTCGGCTGCGGCTCCGGTTATGATGGCTGGCCCGGTTGCGGATGGCGCTGCTGCTGCCGATGCAAAAACCGAGTTTGACGTAATCCTTGCCAGCGCGGGCGGCTCCAAGATGGGCGTTATCAAGCTGGTCAAAGAGATCACCGGCCTGGGCCTGAAAGAGGCAAAAGAGCTGGTCGACAACGCTCCGAAGCCGATCAAAGAGGGCATTTCGCAGGCGGATGCGGACGAGATCAAAAAGAAACTCGAGGATGCCGGCGCGACTGTCGAGATTAAATAAGGTTCTTCGATTTCAACCAATCCGGAAACAAAAGAAGATTGCACACGGCAGGCTGTCTGTGCAATCTTCTTCTTTTTGCCCGGAACACGTATTCAGTTGTTTTTCCTCGCTTCCTTTTTGGCCGCTTTGATATCGGTTATCCCGTTGGCGGCATTGACCTCCTGCATAAGCGCCTGCGCATACTGCTGGAACGACTCCGCCTCTTCCTTCTGCTGGATATTTACCGGGTGGTATTTGTCATCCTTGGTGTTGCTGGCTACCACAAACAGGGTCATCAGTTGTTTCCGGTCTTTGTCATACAGCGTCACATAGCCATTTTTCGCTTCCACCATGCCGAGGTCGTCCTTTCCTAGGTGGATGGGTTCACTGTAGCTCATATCCCCGCCATCAAAGGACAGCGGCACCAGATACAGGTCCCCCGGCTTGAACGCAACCGCATAATACCAGTAGCTGGTGGTGGTTGTCACCGTCCGGCCCCCGCCGCCGAGCGTGAGTTCCTCCCGGGTGCCGTAAGCCGCTGTATAGGACGCCCCGTTCGGCACCACCTTTTTTACAATCTCCTGAATCTTCTGCTTTTCCTCGCTGTTGGCGCCCTTTTTTTCATCAATCGTCATCTTGATATACACGGCCGCAAAAAGGACGACCAGTGCAATCCCTCCAATAATGATATACTGTGTCATAAGCAGTTCTCCCCTTTTTCTTGTTAATACAATCTGTTTTTAAATAGCGTTGCAATACGCATTGTTAAAATTCCTTTTCCCGTCTTTTATGTAGGTAACGTTGAAATCCCGCACTTCTGTGCACATATAGACCCGCGCAAACAGTGAATAGCTGGACTTCACCTCCATAAAAGAGATTTCCCCTAAGTCTTCCAGCCCCCACGACCTCCCGCAGAATACGATTCCATCCTCATAAAAATCCAGGAAATCCCTGCAATGGAGGAGCGGGAAAAAGACCCATGCCGCAGCCCCCAGAACGATCAGGCCAGCCAGCAGCCCCGACAGAAAACTGACCGGGCCACTGTTTGGCGGATTCCCCCTGATTCCGGCAAGTATGACGACCCCAGCCAGCAGAATCCTCAGCGAAACCCGCAGCAGAATCTTTCCCTTATCAGCGCGGGCTTCGGCCAGTTTCCGGCCGGCGCGTTTTTGTCCTTCCATCTGTCGTTCAGCCCCTTTCCTATCTGGACTTTTCACGTCAATCTGTCCCCCGATTTTCCGTCACCGCTCTTTGTGCGGTAAAAAAGACTGTTTCTTTTTGCGGGGAAGGCCCCTCGCAATCGGCCCATGACTCCCTGATTATAGCACGTTCCTCTCTGTTTTTCCAGTTCTGTTTCGGTTCTGGCCGGCAGAAAATTTCCGCCGGTCCTCCGTCCGGGTAAACCAAGCAAAAGTCAAAAGCGGCATGACCCGTAATGGCCATGCCGCTCTGGTTTTATTCAGACTTCTCTGTCTCTTCCGGCTTGGAGGGATAAAGGGGCGGGGGTGCCGTTTTTCCGGCGCGGCGCTTCCCGGAACGCCGCGCAGTTCTCACCGCAATCAATACGATCAGCCCGCAGACCGCCGCCCAAAGGAGCAGCATCGGCCCACACTCGGCGGCAAAGAGGATCACGCCCTGGGTGGAATCGACCAGGTTCTGCCCGCCCCGGCGGAAGGATGCGGCGAGCTTTTCACCGAATGTCCTGGGGGCCGAAACGGTCTCATTATACTTGACCACCTCACGCAGATCGAGGTTCAGGTACGAATAGGTAACCTGATTGTCCATCCGCTTGAGGGAGGCGGTCAGCCGCTCGATCTCATAGCGGACATTGGAAAGCGCCTGTTCCAGCGTGATGACATCCTCGAGCTTATCGGCCTTGCTGAGGATCTCCAGAAGGCGCTCCTCCTGGAGCCGGAGGGTAGAAAGGCGGGCTTCCGAATCAAAATACTGGTCGCTGATGTCCTCCATCGACTCACTCTTCGAAAGCAGGTTGCAGATGCCCCCAACCTCGCTGATCGTCTGGTCGAGCTTTTCGGAAGGGATGCGCGCCTGGATCGAAGCAGAGCGCTCCTGCACATATTCCCCACTGCGATGGTAGGAGTTTCCGTAGCTATCGATGCTCTGGCTTTCTATGTAGCCTCCCTTTTCCTCAATAAGAGCGGAAATCTGCTGCAATGACTGGTCGAACTCGAGCGTCTCGAGCGAAAGGTTGCTGTGCTTGATGATCTTGCGGCTCTCGAGCGGAGCGGTTTCGTTGGGGACGGGAACTGGTCCATCCTCCATCTCCCCCATATCCCCCACATCATCCATAGCAACCGATATCGCGGTCTCCTGCGCAGCTTGCTCTCGTTTGTAAAAACCGCCGCCGGACTGTGCAACAGCAGAGGGTGTATCTGCTGGCATAGCGGCGGCCGAAGAAGACACTGCGTAACCTTCCTTCATGTTGCTCATGACAGCTCCCGGGCTGCCGCCTCCACAGGCGCTCAAAAGCAGTACAGCCGCGGTCGCTGCGGCAAGCAGTGTAAAAGCATTCCGTTTCATAGAGCGATACCTCCGTTTCATCCTGTATGGGCTTTCTGTTTGACCGGCAAAACCGCCGCGAACTTCCAAAGAATCGGTTGGGTGTCTTTTGAAAGCTTTCTAATGATAAAGTGCGGGAAAAACGGGGAATTGTTGCACCCTGACGAAAAAAACTGCAAGACAGCCCACAGGGGCGCCGCGGCATATGCCGCGGCGCCCCTGTATGGATATGATTACAGGTGCTTAGAACCTGTTTCGTATTTAGAACCTGTATTCATAATCAGGGGATGCCGGATGGGCGAGGGATTTTGCTGCCCTGCGAGGCGAAAAAACGCAGACGGTACTCTTTGTGTATTGCAAGATTTTTCAACGCGGCAGGCCGGCAAAAGACCCGCTCAGACGATATCAAATGGTTGTGAATACGGGTTCTTATATGCAAGGGGGCTTTTTCACTTGCAAAAAGCCCCCTCTTGCCGCTTCGCGGCAATTCACCCGAAAAATGCGCTTCACAGGAGAAAGCGTTCCGCCGCGTGCGCGCGGCGGCGGGGGCTCTGCCCCTCGACCCCGCAATTTTTTGAAAAAAATTGAGTAAAACTTTAAATTGAGAAAATAAGAGATTCGCCGAGCTTGTCGGGGTGGGGCCTGCGGGGAGGGGTCGCCGACCCCTCGCCCGCAAGGCAAACTGAGGGGGCGTCGCGGCGGATGCCGCGCTTCGGACCGTAGGTCCGAGAAGACCCCCGAAGAAGGGCGCTTGCGTCCCGGAAGTTTGGTCTGGAACCCAAACTTCCGTTGCCTCACTGCCCCTCGATCCCGCAATTTTTTAAAAAAAATCGAGTAAAACTTTAGGGCTTGTTTGAAAATAGAGAAATAGACGGATGGTTCGTAAAAAGCGAGCGGTTGCAAGGAAAAAAGCACAGGAATACTTGCTGTATTCCGCGCATTTTTGACGCGGCAGCTGCCGCTTTTTGTAGAAAAAGACGGCTATTTCGATTTTTCAAACAGCCCCTAAATGCTAAACAGGTTCTTACAGTTACATGCGGCGTCTGCGCCGGCGCGCCTTGTAACGGCGGCGGTTATGGTTGCGAATCATCATCAGGGCGATATAGAGCACCAGTATAACCACAAAAAAGACCAGCACAAATTTAAAAAGGAAAGTGTCCAGAAAACTTTTCGCCTGATCGAGATAATAGAGGGATTTGCTGAGCGGGACCGTCTCAGCAGCGACCAGATCGACCGTCCCCAGCTCCTCCCCTGCAAGTACGATCTTCAAACTGCCGATCTTCTGCCCCTTCTTAATTGGGGCGTCGATGATCTGCGGATAGTCGGGGATCGGGGAAACATCGTCCTTGCCGGTTTCCTTGGGCACAAGGTAGGAGAAGCTGCTCGCTGCAAGCAGGTTAATCTTGTCCACATCCCAGTTCAGCCGCACCGCAACCTCAGTAGCCTCCTCCCCTGCTTCCATCAGGGTCTTGACCTCAAAGGTATCGAATGCCCAGTCATAGAGCTTGCGGGTATCGAACCAGGGAAGGAAATTCTGATAGGCGATCCCGTCCGGGCTTTTGGCGGGGGCTCCCAGACAGACCAATAGATAACTGTATCCGTCACGGGTGGCGGTCGAGATGAAATTCCGGATGTTCTGGTCGGGAAGCGAGCCGGTCTTGACCCCTTTCAGCCCTTCGTAATAATCCTCGTTGCCCGGCTTCTGCATATTGTTGATGCTGGTCCAGAGGATCCCGTTTGGATGGCGCTCGGTCGGATCGGAGGTATAGACCAGGGTGGTCACGATTTCGACAAATTTGTCGTTCTCCATCGCATATTTGGCGATCAGCGCCATGTCATAGGCTGTGGTGTAACTGTTCTCGCTGTAAAGACCGCTCGCATTGGCAAAGTTGGTGTTTTTTGCGCCGATCTCCCGCGCTTTTTCGTTCATCATCTCGCAGAACCGCTCGATACTGCCGTCCCCTACAAAGTCGGCAACCATCATGGCCGCCTCGTTTGCCGACTGAAGCATCATTGCATAGAGCAGGTCGCGCACCTTCAGTTCTTCGTTGAGATAGATGCCGCCGAGGGTATCCACCTGGAGGTTATAAAGCTCGTTCTGGATGTAGGCTTTTAACGGGGTGGTTTCCTCAAGGTCAAGGCCGCTCTCAAGGGCGACAATGCAGGTCATAATCTTGGTCAGCGAAGCGGGCGGCATCCGTACATCCGGTGATTTCTGATAGATTGGGGTATCCGAATCGAGGTTAAGCATATAGATCGCCTGCGAATACAGCTCCTGTTCGAATGAGGGCTTGTACCGGTTGAGGCTGTCCACCGCCGAAACATCGCCGGGAGCCGCAGCGCCGGAGGACGCTTCGGAAGAAGCGCTGCTCGAGCTGCTTCCCTCGGACGAAGAACCGGATGAGGCAGGTTCAGACGAGGACGCGTCCGCGCTGCTTGAGCCGCCGGAAGAGCCTGTGGCAAAAACCGGGACCGCCAGCGAGGCGCAGAGGATCCATATCGCAAGCAGAAAAGCGCATTTTTTCATCGTGCCCAAACCATTCTCCGCTGCCGGAAGCGGACAATCACAACAGGCCGTTCCAGCGGCAAATTTTGGATCGGCCAAAGAAAGAATTGCAGGAAAAGGGGAATTATGCTAAACTGTTCCTGTATAGACTGGCGGAACAGGCGGATATATGATTAGTATACCAAAATTCCGCTGAAAAGGAAAGCAAATTTTCTATAAACTTTAATCGGGGCGACAGGAGGACTGAACATGCTGGATTTTGAAAACCGGGGATTGGGATTTGACACGCTGATGGTGCACGCCGGGACTGAGGCCGATCCGGTGACCCATGCGATCGTACAGCCGATCATCCAGACCACTGCTTACACCTTCGACAGTGTTGACCATGCAGCGCGTCTGTTTGAACTGAAAGAGCCGGGCAACATCTACACCCGTCTGAACAATCCGACGGTGGATGCGCTCGAACGGCGGGTCGCCGCGCTTGACGGAGGGGTGGGCGCGCTGGCGATGGCGTCGGGACATGCGGTGATCTTCAACACGATGCTCAACCTTGCCAATGCGGGGGACGAGATCGTCTCTTCAATCTGCATTTACGGCGGCGCGATCAACCTGCTGGGCATCACCCTCGACCGGATCGGGATCAAGGTCAGGTTTGTGGATCCAGGCGATCTGGACGCGTGGGAAGCCGCTGTGACCGATAAGACCCGGGCGTTTTTCGTGGAGGCGATCGGCAACCCAAACGCCAACGTCGCGGACATCGAGCGGATCGCCGGGATCGCCCACCGGCATGGGGTCCCGCTCATCGTCGACTCGACCTTTACCACCCCCTATCTGATCCAGCCGATCCGGTTCGGCGCGGACTATGTGGTCCACTCGGCAACCAAATTCCTGGGCGGGCATGGCACCTCGATGTGCGGCATCGTGACCGATGCAGGCACCTTCCAGTTCAAGGGCAACCCCCGGTTCCCGCTCTATAACGAGCCGGATAAGAGCTATCATGGGGTGGTCTTTGCCGATTGCGGCCCGCAGGCATTCATCCTGCGTCTGCGCGCAATGATGCTCCGTGACCTCGGGGCCTGCTGTGCGCCGATGAATGCGTTCCTGATCCTACAGGGGATCGAGACCCTTTCGCTGCGGATGCAGAAGCATTCGGAAAATGCCCTCGCCGTTGCCAGGTACCTCGAAGGCCATCCACAGGTCGCGTTTGTCAACTATCCGGGCCTGGAGAGCAGCCCCTATTACCCGCTGACACAGAAATACCTGCCCAAAGGCGCGGGCAGCGTGTTCACCTTCGGGCTGAAGGGCGGGCGGGAGAGCGGTGCAAAGTTCATCAATGCGCTCAAGCTGTTCAGCCATGTCGCCAATGTGGGGGACGTGCGTTCGCTCGTCATCCATCCGGCAACCACCACCCACAGCCAGCTTTCGGAGGAGCAGCTGGCCGAAAGCGGGATCACCTCGTCAACCGTCCGGCTGTCGGTCGGCATCGAGGATGTCAAAGACCTGATCGCTGATCTGGAGCAGGCGATTGCAGCGGCCTGCTGAACGGGCACAGAAAGAAGGAATGGTTATGAAACAAAAAGGACTGATGGCTGCGGTGATGGCTGCCGCCCTGCTGTTCACCAGCTGTGGGGGGAGCCCCGAAAAGGAACTGGACCAGTTCCTCCTGCGGGAGGGGGCGGCGCTGACCGTTCAGCTTGAGGAACTCGCGGGCAGCGAGGCGTATATCGACCTGATGACCGGGGAAGAGATGATCAAAGCTGAGCTTGCCGTAATCAAAGGTTCCGGATTCCAGGCTCCAAAGCAGGTGTATCTGATTGCCTTTCCCGAAAACCATTGGATCGAAATTCTGGACCAGTTGACCGACCGCGAAACTGCTGAACTTCCCGACAACATCCGGGAAGTTGTCAACAGCCGGATCAACAGCACCCTGTTTTCCTCGATGGTGAACGCGGGGTACGGTACAGTGACACTTGCTTCTGCCACACTGGTTTCGTTTGGGAAGTCCTATCCGATGCCGAAGGGGTGGCAAGATAACGCGCTGCTTCTGTTCGAGTGCGAGGGGGACTATTCCAGTCTGGTTTCATTCACCCGGACTGGGGATGGCGTCATCAGCGGCTATGTCAGCCCGCTGAAAAATGGGGATGCAGGCACATGGAGCTCACTGGAAGAGCTGCTTGACCTCGATGGAAGCCTGCAATATTCGGTCTATTCCGGGGAAGATGTGGCCGCTCTGCTGGCCGGCTGACCGGCTGAAAATTTCTGCGAAAAGGGGTATATGCAATGCTCTATGTGACGGGCGACATCCATGCGGATATTCGCCGGTTAAAAGGACGGGCCGCAAAACAGCTGAAAAAAGGGGATATTCTGCTGGTCTGCGGGGATTTCGGATTTTTGTGGGACGGCTCCCCAAAAGAGCTTCGGCTGCTTGACTGGCTCGGGAAACGCCCTTATCAGATTTTGTTTGTCGAGGGCACCCATGACAACATCGACCTGCTGTCCGGCTATCCGGAGGAAACGCTTTATGGCGGGCAGGTGCGCCGGGTGAGCGGGAACTGCTGCCAGCTCCTGCGCGGTGAGTGCTATGAGATTGAGGGGAAACGCGTCTTCGCACTGGGCGGAGGGGAGAGCACCGATATGGATATCCGGGTTGAGGGGGAAACCTGGTGGAGCCGCGAACTGCCTTCTGCCGAAGAGCTGGCACATGCGCGGGAAACCCTTGCGTCGCTCAACCAGCAGGTGGATTATATCATCACCCACAGTGTCGCCCCGACTGTCAACAAATTCCTCGACCGGGAACAGATGCAGATCAACCTGCTGCTGGCATTTCTCAATGAGATTTCCGAGACGGTGCAGTTCAAACGCTGGTATTTCGGCAGCTGCCATCTGGATAAGGCAATCCCGCCGAAATATTGCGCGGTCTATCAGGAAATCCTGCCGGTCATGGATTAGGGCTTGTTTGAAAAGAGAAAGGCCGGCGGTTTTCCGCAGGAAAAACAACTGCAAGAGGGAATCTTTCCGCGCCCCACGCGGTTCCGGCGCAACAGATGCCGCTTTTGTCAAAAAAGGCGGACGCTTTGATTTTTCAAACAGTCTCTGGAAACTGTTTCAGGAGACTCCTGTCCGCGTAAGTGCGTTTCGGCGTTTGCCGGGCAGCGAGGACGGTATTGGGGTCTGGAACCCAAAGCACCCTGAAAAGGAGGGTCCGGGATGAAACCCGGACCCTCCTTTTTGATCTATATTCGTCATTCTTCCAATCTGGCCTGCCTGTTTAACCGCACAAGTTCCATCTGGTACAGAACCAACGGAACCAGGAACAGGGCTGCGAAGCCGATCCCCACCCAATTCCGCATCAAAAGTCCAAAAACAGCGGACATGGAGCAGAAAAACAGGTACGGCTTTCTCAATGTTTTATAGTAAGTTTTCCTGTCCTCACAGGTCGTGTGCAGCTGAAACGCGGTCCCGTCATTGTGTTTTTCCACAATCAAAAGTTCCCGATTGAAGGTGGAAGCATTGGTTGCGATCTGCCCGGATTTCTCAGCCCACGGACGCCAGCGTACCTTTCCAACAGAAAGATTCAGATTGATATTTTTATAGAATACCCGATACCCCATATCCTCAAGAAAAGTACGGTATTCCTCCGCACTGCCTCTCGCCTTCTGCCCGATAAATTCCAAACCGTACTGGACCTGGCCCGGCTCGCACTCTGCAAACTCATACAGGAGTTTTCCTGTGCGCACCAGCCGGTAGCCGCGATCCGCCATCCGGTTCAACCAGGTTTCCTGCGCCGTGAGCAGGCCGCCGAAAAAACGATACACTCTTTTTCTCATATGGCACCTCCAATAATCCCAGCCGCTGTCTGTACCAGCTCCGCAAGACGCGCAAACTCTCTTTCAGCGGCCTGTTTTCCCTGCGCCGTAATGACAAATTCCTTTTTCCTTCCCCCGCTGGCGCCACAAGGTGCAATCCAGCCTTTCTCCTGCAAAGCGTTCAGCGCGCCATACAATGTGCCTGCCCCCAGTAAAAGGCGTCCGCCGGTTTTTTCCTCGACAAACTGCATCACAGCATATCCATGCCTGGGGATGTAAAGGGATAGCAAGATATAGAATGTCACCTCTGTAAGCGCCCCACCTCGCACATGATCCCGCATGGCGCTCCCTCCTTACTACGGCTTCCGTAATAATTATATCAGTAACCGTAATAAAAGTCAATGGGGATGCGAATGCATCCCCATTGGTCAATCCCGGTCAAAGATTGCCGCTTTTTCCCCTGTGCATTTCTACCCTGCGGTTTATCCCGGGCCGGCGGCCTCCCATTCCATCGAAGCGGCTTTCAGCCATCGTGCCACCCTACTTGTACGTCTGCCGCAGCATTCTTCTGCTGTACCCAGCAAAGCCCGTCGGACTTGACGTTCAGGGCTTGCGGCTTTGTTCGATACGCATTATAATAGGATGGAGATTAACAGCATCTCCAACAGCCGCGCATAGATCGGCTCCAGCTCCTCGACGGGGAGTGGATTCCTGCCGCGCCCGATCTCGATTGTGAACGCTGGGCGGTGCAGGCAGTCAATAAACCAGTCTTTGAACCCCGCGTGGGAAGCCATCGGGTCGGGCGGTACCAGCCGATAGCCCGATGCGGAGGCGAGCACCTGCGCCATGAGCTGTGAACGCGCCGGTGTGTGCGCTCCATAACGATAGTAGATCTCCTCCCCCTGGGAATGGAACGCATACGCCTGCCGGATTTGAAAGGTGGTGCAAAAATCCACCAGCGCCCGGCTCTCCGGCTCGCTGTGCGGGGCAGTCCCGCCATATCGGGTCGGCGCGGGGGAACAGATGCCCGCCTGCTGTTCCATCTGTTTTGCCAGCGGATAACCTGCGTCAAAATTGTGGTTCAGGTCAATCCCCCTCGCATTTGCCTGCCAGCGGGAGGTATCTCCCCCGCTCACCCGCCTGACAAACTCCGCAAGGTGCTTTGCCGAACAGGGCCCATTCAGGGAAATCTCTACCCCGTCCGGGTTCAGACAGGGGATCAGCACGACCGAACGGTTTTCGAGTGTCCTGTTTACGTCGATCTCTGCCAGCGGTTCCCCGGTCGCAATCGCACGCAGCAGGTCCTCTGTAAACCGAAAGAGCAGCAATGTGGTCAGCCATTCCATCCCATGTACGCCGCCCACATACAGTGCGCCATGGTACAGCTCCCCAATCCCAAATGCATAGATACTCCGCCCAAGCACCGATTTCCCAATCGGAAATACTTTCACAAACGGATAGGTTTCCCGCAGTTCACATGCTGCCCGGCGGATATTTGCATAACAGGGCGGTTGGGTGTAAAATCCGTCAAACATCGTTCGTTTCACCTCTGTGCCAGTCTATGTGGCGCGGGGCATGTATTATACACTCCGCTTGGAATTTGCGGGGTGCAGCACTGAAAGGAGTGTTTCGCGTGAAACATTATGAAAAAAAAATCAGTTCCGAGCAGATTTATGATGGGATGATCGTCTCCCTGCGGCGGGATCAGGTCGAGCTGGAGAATGGGGACACCGCCCTGCGCGAGGTGATCGACCATCCGGGCGGGGTTGCGGTTCTGGCGGTTGACACGGATGGCAACATCCTGTTTGTTTCCCAGTACCGCTATGCAGTGCAGGAGGAACTGATCGAGCTGCCCGCCGGTAAGCTCGAACGCGGCGAAGACCCGGCTGCTGCTGGTATGCGGGAGCTGGAGGAGGAGTGCGGCTGCATCGCCGGAAGGTTCGAGCCGCTTGGCAGGCTCTATCCGACCTGCGCCTATGACACCGAGGTGATCCACCTCTATCTGGCACAGGACCTGCGCCCTTCCAAACAGCATCTGGACGAAGGGGAATTCCTGACCGTCCGCAAGATTCCTGCGGAGGAGGCGCTGCGGATGGTTCTGTCCGGTGAGCTGCCCGACGCCAAAACCCAGGTTGGTATCCTGAAATGGCATGCAATGCAGCAGAACAAAGCCTGACCAAACGGATTGCCGCGTTTTTTTGGAAAATAATTCTTTTTGCGGCCTGTATGATTGATGCATTCATTGTACACACTAACTCCGAAATAAAAGTTTTATTTCACGACCTTTGCGCCATCCATTGTTAGAAGCTAGACCCTTTTTGGATGGCCTTTGTTTCGCAATCGCTTTTCCCAGTCTATTTTGAAAGGAAGTTTACAATGAAAGCGTTTATCTGTACCTTTATGACGCTGGCTTTGGTCTTCTCTATGACAGCCTGTTCCTCCCGCAAGAGTGAGACGCCCTCTTCCAGCGCGGAACCCTCCTCTTCGTTTGAATCTTCCTCTGCTCCGCCGGTCTCTTCGATCGCACCGTCCTCCGAGCCTTCTTCTTCCATGTCCAAACCGGAGATCGTGGAGGACATCGAAAGTGGCGCATCCAATCTGAAATCCAATGTGGAAAGTATGGTCACCCCGACCATGAGCACCGATTTTGACAAAATCGGTGCTCTTGACGCTGCTCAAGTCAAATGGGGGCCTGGCGTGCAGGTGGATGAGCAGAACCGTACGGTGGGCAGCGAGATGATGCAGGAGCAGTATGGCCGTTTTGATGCCTACTTTATCGCTCCCGAGGACTGCGGAAAACTCTATCTGACCTTCGACGAAGGATATGAAAATGGGTATACCCCACAGATTTTAGACGTACTTAAAGAGAAGCAGGTCAGCGCGGTCTTTTTTGTCACACTGCCGTTTGTAAAATCCGAGCCTGAATTGATCCAAAGGATGATTGACGAGGGGCATGTGGTCGGCAACCACACCAGCCACCACTGGAACCCTACTCAGAAATCACTCGACGAGGCAGCACAAGACATCAAAGAACTGCATGACTATATGAAGGACACCTTTGATTATGAGATGAGCCTTTACCGCCCGCCCGAGGGGGCCTTCAGCGAACAGACACTGGCCATGGTCCAGCAGATGGGATACACCACTGCGCTCTGGAGCTTTGCCTATGCCGACTGGGACCCGAACAACCAGATGGGGTACGACAAAGCGCTCGAGCGCACCTGCCGGTTCATCCACGAAGGCGGGATTTATCTGCTCCATGCGGTGAGCAAGGACAATGCCGAGATTCTCGGCGAGCTGATCGATAACATCCGGGATAAGGGTCTGACCGTCTCTAAGTGGGATTTGAGTTAAAAAAGCGGGGTCTTACAGGTTTCTGCAAGACCTCGCTCCTTTTTTATTGGATCAAAAATGTTTTAGGATGGCTCTCCAAAAGCCCTGACTGACTGAACCATTGCACAAGTTCTTCCACAATATCCATTTGCAGGCGGTATTCGCCGGCTGTTTCGGGCAGTTGAATTGGCATGAACAGGCGTATCCTGTCCTCCACCGCAACAGGCGGCTCAAACCGCGGATAATCCCAATGGTAGATTGTTCCGTCCTGATTGAACCAATGGTAGGAGAAAAAGACATCTTTTTTCGATAAAAGCGGCTTTACCCGTTCCGGGATTTTCAGTTCGATCTCCGCGGTATAGGTGAGCTCCTTTTTCATGGCCTGCGGCAGGTGAATCTTGAGAACGTCGCCGTATGTCTGACCGTCTGCTGTCTCTTCGCGGAAGGTGCCAATATTCTCGGTCTCGTAAAGATAGTAACAGTCGCACCCGTTTCCTGGTAACAGGCGTTCATAATACCTGACCTTCTCTTCCCTTTTTTCCCTGCTGTTCCAGATCAGGTCCCAGTGTTGGATGCAGAACTGGTTGATCGTTGCATTTTTACCCATAATGTTTTTGGAAGCATGGATGCAGTTTGGAAGTTCGATAATCGCCGGAAGATTTCGATAAAGCCTCAGCTGATAGTCCGGCATCCAAGGGCTGGTTACAATATGTTCTTCGGGGGAGATGTACCATTTTCTCGGAATCCAATATGCCGCCTTTGTCCGATCTGAAACATACTGTTGGAGCAGTTCACGTGTGCATTCCGGGCTTAATGTTTCGTCATCATCCATCCGGAAAATCCAGTCTTTTGTGCAAATGTTGAAAATATCAAGTTCGTATGCCTCAAAACAGCCTTTCCCAACCATTACCTCTACCCGGTCTGCCACTTTTGAAATCTCCTCGTAGGCGTATTGATCTGTACTGTCCAGGATGACACATAGTTCATCCTTCAAAGGGACAAGGGAGTGCAGTAGGGAGTGCAGCCGACCGAGATGGATTGCTCTGGTTACCACTACAAAGGAAATACTGCTTTCCCTTGATTCGAGCAACCGGTAGTCTTGCTCAATGAACGTGCTGACCCTATCCGGATTTGTACAGGATTTACATACATCCGGACATCTTTCGAGATCCAAAAGAGGCTGGTTTACAGATGCCTCGAAGTTCAGGAAAGCCTCTGATTGGATAATCTCGCTCAATGGGGTTTCTTTAATATTTCCGATGCGATAGGTATTATCCCAGTCCCTACAGCACAAATGCACATCCCCATAACAATCAATGGGCAGTTCAATATTGATTGGCCTACAGCAGCCATATTTGTTTCTCACCTCGTTTGTATAGATTTCCTTCCGATCATCCAGATCGTCTAAAGACTGATAATTGATAATTCGAGTGATATTGGGGTATCTTTTTTGCAGCTCACAGTAGAAACGATAGCGGCTTTCCCCTCCGTAATTGGAAATGACGATACTGTGAAACAAGTTTAAATACGCATTCTCCTCTATATCGTCTTTTAATAATTCCCCATTTGTCCACAAAAGATAGTCCATCTGCGGTCTTGCTTCGATGATGCTCTGTATCTGATCCAGATATAATAACGGTTCATTATAATAGTGGAATGCAATTTCTCCGGAAAAATGGTGTTCCGCCACGTCGTCAATCACCGAAAGAATTTGATCCATCGTTATGATCTCTGTTTTGTCTTTTTTTAACCGGGCTGATGAAGGAGATTTTTGATGCTGATTACTAAGATTGCATTTTTCACCCAATTCTATAGAGATGATTTTTACTGTACTGAAATCCTTCATCTGATAAACTTCCTTTCTTTCATGGAAGTTTTACTGCTTTCTTTTGAAAGCAGTAAAACGGACGTCCGTTTTACTGCTTTCTTTTGAAAGCAGTAAAACGGACGTCCGTTTTACTTTTTTGAACCATATTTTTCGCCGGGACAAAAAGGTAAAAAACTACCAAAGGTGCGCCTAACAGCTACATCGGTTTGAGATTCTGATTGAGCCTATCCACCATCCAGGCAATTCGCTTTTCCCGTCCAGCATCTGTCTTTGCGTCAAAATATGCTCGCGTGTAGGTTTTCTTCACCGATAAGGACATAGCTCGAAAATTGGTATAGGCCGGCTCATACCCTTCCAGCAGCGCGGATAAACAGGAAATTTGCTCCTCTGTAACCGCCATGGATTTTTTGGCGTACCACTGGCCGTTTTTTTGGGCTTCCTCTATTTTCTTTCTGCCGAAATCGGTCATAAGCCCCCGTTCTTCAAGGCTTTGGGCCAACGCCTTATTTTTCTCCGACCACTTGCTTTTCTCCCTGCGCATAGAAAAATACTTCTTGTAAGTTTTATCGTCAATGCTTTGCATCTGTCCGTCAATCCATCCAAAACAGAGTGCTTCTTCAAGCGCTTCCCCTGCTTTTATCGTTTTCGGTCCGCCAGCCTTCCCAAACAAAAGCCAAATCCCGGCATTTGACAGACAATGATCAGAAAGCCATTTTCGAAATGCCTCCCTGTTGGCAAACTCTATAATATCATCCATCGTGCGCCCTCCTCTGGCTTACCCTGTCCACCGAAGGCGAAAAAACACGCAATGCGTTTATCCCACTTTCTCTGCCAGAAGTGAAAGCAGATTGACCCTTTATTTTTTAATCCGGTTCAGGTACTTGGTGGTATAGACAATATATTTATCCTGATAGCTCTCACTCTGTACCTGTGCCTTTTTATAGAGATGCCGGTCGATCGACTTGCGGTCACCGTCATAGGTGCCCACCGACTCCGCCACGTTGGAGCAAAGGTCCGCGATCCGCTCGATATTGCTCAAGGCCTCAACGAACGGGAACGCTGAATCCAGGGTACACTTTCCCTTGCGCAGACGCTCAAAATGCTTGTCCCGCAGAATCTGCTCCATCTCATCGACCACCTCTTCCAGTGGCTCCACGTTCTGTGCTACCTGCACATTCGCCTTTTTGAACGCATCTATTGCGAGGTCCAAGATTTCCTTGACCGCCTCACTGATCACATGCATCTCTTCAGATGCACGTTTGGAGAGGTTTGACTTGCTCTGGAACAGCTTTTCAGCACATTCCGCGATGTTCTGTGCATGGTCTGCAACCCGCTCGAACTCACCGCAGGTGTGCAGCAGCTCTGAGATTTCGCGGCTCTCGCTTTCGGAAAGTTCCTTCTCCGAAAGGGTCAGCAGATAGGTCTCCACCCGGTTTTCCAGCTTATCCACGACATCTTCGTTTTCATTGATCCGGTCAACGGTCTTGGGGTCAAACGCATCCAACAGGGACACTGCGTTGATAAAATTATGCCGGGCGACCACTGCCATCTGCACCACTGCCTCCCGCGCATGCTCAAGCGCAAGTCCAGGGGAAACCATCAGGCGGTCATCCAGGGTGACAGTTGTAATGTCGATCTCGTTGCTCTGCGGATCATCTTTTACAACTGTGCATGCGATCTTTTCCAGTATACCGGCAAACGGGATAAACAGGAAAGTCGCCACGACGTTAAAAATCGTGTGGAAATTCGCAATACCGCCTTTATCGATCGAAAGGTCCCAGAACGGGAACCCGATCGTATACTGGATCGCATAACAGCCGATCAGGAAGATCACTGTACCCAGAATATTGAAGGTGATATGCACACAGGCCGCACGCTTCGCATTCTTGGAGGCGCCGATCGACGCCAGAATCGGGGTGATCGTCGTACCGATGTTCTGGCCCATGATAATCGGGAACGCCATCGCATAGGTGATCTGCCCGGTAGAAGAGAGCGCTTGCAGGATACCGACCGACGCGGACGACGACTGGATCACCGCAGTGACCACCGCACCGACAATCACGCCGAGCAGCGGGATGCTTCCAAATGCCGCGAACATCTGCGAAAAGGCGGGCAGGTCTGCAAGCGGCTTGACCGCTGCCTCCATTGAGAACATCCCGGTAAACAGGATGCCAAATCCGAGCAGAATCTGCCCAATATCCCTGCGGCGCGCACGCTTGGACCCCATAAACAGCAGGATGCCGATGAGCGACGCGAGCGGCGCAAGGGCTGTGGGCTTCAGGATACTGAGGATAAAGTTGGAGGACTCCAGATCGGTCAGCCGGATGATGTGCGCGGTAATCGTTGTACCGATATTCGCGCCCATGATCACCCCGATTGCATTGCGCAGTTTGAGCACCCGGGCGTTGACCAAACCAACGACGATAACCGTTGTCGCTGAGGAGGACTGAATGGCAGCGGTGACCAGTGCACCGAGCAAGGCTGCCTTAAAGATATTGCTTGTCAGTTTTTCCAGCGTACTTTCAAGCCGTCCTCCTGAAATCCGCTCCAGGCCAGAGCCAAGGATTGACATACCATAGAGGAAGAGCGCGAGTCCGCCAAACATTGAAATCAAACTAAATACATCCATTCACATTCACCATTTCTTTTTTTACATTCTTTACTCACTTCTTTTACGCCTATATTATATCGGATTGGCCCGCTTTTGTATACCCTCTGTCCGCAAATTTGCAGTTTGTTACAAACCAGTTCCCCTAACACAGGCTGTATTGGGGGAATCTACCAACGTTTTCTGTTTTCTATTCCGATGTTCTTTCAGATTTTCCACCGGCCTGCCCTCAAAATGGGGAAAACTATATGCCTTTGGTCAGGCTTGATACACGCAGATTTTATGTGCTCCTGAACGTCCCTGCCAGATAGCCCTACGCGAACGGAGCCTGCTTACGCAGCCAAAATGGAAAGCAGCCAGCCCACTGTTTCGTCTGAGTCTTGCATGGAAAATAAAAAAGTTGCTGAAAACATTTCAGCAACTTTTTGGTGACCTGTACGGGATTCGAACCCGTGAACCCGCCGTGAAAGGGCGGTGTCTTAACCACTTGACGAACAGGCCTTTTATTCAGAAAGCCTCACCTCTCGGTGAGGCTTTCGCTGGTAGCGGTAACTGGATTCGAACCGGTGACACTTCGGGTATGAACCGAATGCTCTAGCCAACTGAGCTATACCGCCATCTTTCGCTCACCTGTATATCATAAGTGAGCGAATATAATTATATCCGACGATTCACAATTTGTCAAGCCATATTCTGCATTTTATCGGAATTTTATTTCAGATTCGAAACAGCGTGCCTCACCGAGCCTGCCTCCCACATAAAATGTGTCCCCGTCCTCTGCGCAGACCAGTTCCAGGTCGATCACCTGGCCGGCCCTCGCTTCCTTCTGGTAAAGGATTCCGAAACTTGCGATCTCCCGTTCGAGCAGGATCTCGAGCGGGACCAGATCACAGACGATGTTGGAGTAAATCGCATTGTTGACATGGAAGTTATAATCAAGATCGCTGTATTTGACCTGGCGCAGATGCCTTTCCCCCGGCCCTTCCGGACGCCTGATCCGATACCCGGTGATGTATTCGCCATCGTTGGGGAACATCTCGATTCCATAGCGGTCAAACTTGGACGGACGCAGGATTTTATGTTCCTGCGGATCGACCAGCAGCCACGCGATACTTACTTCCACCAGCCGCTCCCCTGATATGGTGTCAAAATAGGTGTCGCGGATAAACTGCGCGCCTTTCGGTTTTTTCGGAACAGTGGTGAGCAGGAGCGGTTCGTCGAATCCAGGGCGGCGGTGAATGGTAATCAGCATCTTCGAAACGATGAATACCATCCCGTCCTCATACATCCTGTTGTATCCAATCCCGACCTCATGCAGGTGATAACTGCCCATCTGCTGGGCATGGCGCATGATATTCGCCAATGACATCCGTTTCGTGATGTCGCACTCCGGCTCGATCACCGTGATCTGTTTTGTAAATTCTCTGGGCAAACAACCCCGCCCCTTCTGAAATTTTTGGATGGAACACGGATCAAACACCAAGGCCGCTCCGCTTCACAAACGCTGCCCCACACCATTGCAGGTCTAAAAAGCTGCCTGCAATGGTCTCCCAAACTGTGGACATAGCTTTCTTTCAGAAGCCACCCTGTTCAATCCCTGAATGGCATATATCCTACATCCGGCCTATTGACACGAAAACCTCTTTTTTATTTCTCAGCTGGAACAAGTTTTTCTTTCCCACCCATGTACATCCGCAACGGCTGGGGAATATTCACCGAACCATCCTCATTGAGGTTATTCTCCAAAAAAGCAATCAGCATTCTAGGCGGTGCAACCACCGTATTGTTGAGGGTATGCGCGTAGTAGTTGCCGCGCTCCCTGTTCTTGACACGGATGCCCAGCCGGCGTGCCTGTGCATCACCCAGGTTGGAGCAGCTCCCGACCTCGAAATATTTTTTCTGTCTGGGCGACCATGCCTCGACATCGATGCTCTTGACCTTCAGGTCCGCCAGATCACCGGAACAGCATTCGAGTGTCCGCACCGGAATATCAAGCGAACGGAAAAAATCCACCGTATTTTTCCAGAGATTGCAGAACCACTCCGCACTTTCCTCCGGCTTACAGACCACTACCATCTCCTGTTTTTCAAACTGGTGGATACGGTAGACGCCGCGCTCCTCGATCCCATGCGCACCCACCTCTTTGCGGAAACAGGGCGAATAGCTGGTCATTGTCTGCGGGAGCTGGCTCTCATCCAGGATCGTGTCAATAAATTTGCCGATCATCGAATGTTCGCTCGTACCGATCAGATAAAGGTCCTCACCCTCGATCTTGTACATCATATTTTCCATCTCGGCAAAGCTCATCACACCGGTGACTACATTGCTCCGGATCATATAGGGAGGGATATAATAGGTGAAGCCGCGGTCGATCATGAAATCACGTGCATACGAAAGGATCGCCGAATGCAGGCGAGCAACATCCCCGCGCAGATAATAGAACCCGTTGCCGCTCGTCCTGCGCGCGCTGTCCAGGTCGATCCCGTTGAGACGTTCCATGATATCCACATGATAGGGCACCTCGAAAGCCGGAACAGCCGGATCCCCAAACTTCTCGACCTCAACATTTTCACTGTCGTCCTTCCCGAGCGGTACGGACGGGTCAATGATGTTCGGAATCACCAGCATACGCTCGCGGATTTCCCCTTCCAGACGGGCTTCCAGCTGCTCAAGCTCCATAAGCTCCTTTGCCATCTCCGCAACCTTTGCTTTTGCCTGCTCCGCTTCTTCCTTCTGCCCTTTTGCCATCAGCCCGCCGATCTGCTTGCTGATCGTGTTGCGCTGCCCGCGCAGATAATCCCCGCGGGTTTTGGCATCGCGGTATTGCTGGTCTTTCTCGATCACTTCGTCAACCAGCGGAAGTTTTTCGTCTTGGAATTTTTTTCTAATATTTTCCTTTACTGCCTCCGGGTTCGCACGTACAAATTTTATGTCCAACATGGTTTTGTCCTCCTCATGGTATGGTTTCTATTCTTTGGAAATAGATGCGACGATCTCTTTGAGGTCCGCCTCATCATAAAATTCAATAATCAGCCGCCCTTTGTTTTTCTCCCCCTCAATTTTGACCTTTCGGGAAAGGCTCTGGCTCAACGCAAGCTGCACCTCTGCAAAATAGCTGTTGTCCCAGGCCGTGGGCGGGGCTTTGGGCGGTTTTACCAGCTGCTTGCTTTTTTTGACAATCGCTTCGACCTGCCGCACCGACAACCCCTTCTTGATGATCTCGCGTGCGAGCACCCGGATCATCTCCTCATCCTCGAGCGAGAGCAATGCGCGGGCATGTCCCGCGGACAGCCTGCCGTCCACCACCATCTCCCGCACATCCTCAGGCAGATTCAACAGCCGCATCGCATTGGTAATCACCGGGCGGGATTTGCCCACCCGCTGTGCAACCTGCTCCTGCGTCAGCCCAAACCGGTCCATCAGCTCCCGGTAACCGGCAGCTTCCTCGATGGCATTGAGGTCTTCACGCTGCAAGTTTTCGATCAGCGCAAGTTCCATCGCCTGGGAGTCGGTCAACTCACGGATAACCACCGGCACCGACGAAAGCCCCGCCATCCGCGACGCTCTCCATCGGCGCTCCCCTGCTACCAGCTGATAGGAACCATCCGGAAGCGGACGTACCACCAGCGGCTGCAACACCCCGTATTCTTTGATCGAATCTGCCAGTTCGGACAGCGCTGTCGGATCGAACTGCTTTCGGGGCTGGTCCCGATTCGGCTCGATTTCAGTGATCGCCAGTGTCGAAATCTCCGCCTGGTCAGTACTGTTATCTACAAACAGGGCTTCCAATCCTTTTCCAAGTCCACCCTTTGCTTTTGCCAATCCTGTTCCCCCTTCTGAAAAATCTGTTTCTATCTCCCTATGGCTTTTCAAAAAATTCCGGGACTGATTCGCTGAAGAGAAAACCGAAAAAGGAGGACGGTTTCGACTCTTCGGGCAACTTCCAGTCTATCGTTTGTTTTTCTCTAAAAACTCCTGGGTCAGCTGCTCATACGCTGCGCACCCCTTGGACGCCCGGTCATAGTACATCACCGGCTGTCCAAAGCTGGGAGCCTCCGAAAGACGCACGTTGCGCGGGATCACTGTCCGGTAAATCTTCTGGGGGAAGTATTTTTTCAGCTCCTCCACCACCTGGACGGTCAGGTTCAACCGGCTGTCATACATGGTGAGCAGGACACCCTCGATGTCAACATTAGGGTTATAGAGCCGCTTGACCTGCCGGAGGGTTGCCATCAGTTGGGAAAGCCCTTCCAGTGCATAATATTCGCACTGAATCGGGATCAGGAGGGTATCGCATGCCGTAAAGGCATTGAGGGTAATAATCCCCAGGGAAGGCGGGCAGTCTATCAGGATAAAATCATAAACCGATTTCATCTCTATGAGCGCCTTTTTCATCTGCATTGCCCGATCCTGCATCTCCACCAGTTCGATCTCCGCGCCCGCCAGCTCAATATTGGAGGGCAACAGGTCCACATTCTCAAATTCGGTCTGCACGAGCATCTTTTCCGCCGGAGTATCTCCAACCAGCAGATCGTAGGTGGAAAACTCCAGACCACGCTTGTTGATCCCCAGCCCGGAGGTGGAGTTGCCCTGCGGATCAACATCCACCAGCAGCGTCCGGAACCCCTTTGCGCCGAGCGCAGCAGTCAGGTTGACAGCCGTCGTCGTCTTGCCGACGCCCCCCTTTTGATTCGCAATCGCAACTATCTTTCCCATAACTTCCTCCGTTAAACCAGCACTTCTGTCCTTCTCATCCGTTTTTTCTGTCCCCTCAAACAAGGCTTTCCTGCACTATGAAAACCGCACGATGTGCGGTTTTCAGGTCATTGTTGTATCTTTGCCCAACCTTCCCTATCGTCAACACGCAGAGCGCGCTTGACCGGCAGGATCAAAATCATTTTTTGAGTATTTCAATTATAGCACAGCTTATCCTGTTTGTTAAGAGATTTTTTGAAAATCGCAGATGTTTCACATGAAACATTTCCCCGGAACGCCAAAAAACCTCCGGAAAGGAGGTTTTTTGACAGGGAAACGTGTATAAAATTTATTTACCAACCTGTATGCAGCGGGTGTGCTGTTTCACCGGCCGCATACAGGGATTGGTCACGCAGAATGCGAGCTTCGATAAGCGCTCTTCTTTGGAATCTTCACCAGATAGTGAATGTACTCTTCGTCTTCTTCCTTGCTGGTATCCACCTCGATCCCCGCAAGCCGCATAGTAGAAACCGCTTTGGTGATCGTGTTCATAAAAATTCGCAGGTCTTTTACAACAAACAGGCGGGTGGCGGGTTTGCTCGGCGGCTTCTCCGGTACTGCGGTGAGCAGCGACTCAATATAGCTCTCGCTTTCCCCCACATTCAGCCGCTCTGCAACAATGTACTGGATCGCCTCATTGACCAGCCGTTCATTTGGCAGGCGGAGCAGAGCGCGTGCATGACGCTCGGTCAGCCCATTGTCAAGCATCTTTTGCCGCAGGTCTTCTCCAAAGAAGAGCAATCGGAGCTTATTGGCAACCGTTGACTGCGCCTTTCCCAGCTTTTTGGCGACCTCCTGCTGGCTCATACCGCTTGTCTGCATCAGGGTTTGGATTCCCTGCGCTTCCTCGAAATAGTTGAGGTCCTTTCGCTGAAGGTTCTCGATCAACGCGAAGACCGCAGATTTCTCATCATCCACCCGGTTTACGATCGCGGGAATCTGTTCCATGCCCAGCATCTTGCAGGCCATCAGCCGGCGTTCCCCGGCTATCAGCTGATAGCCGTTTTCCCATTCGCGAACTGTGACCGGCTGGAGCAGCCCATTCTGGGAGATACTGTCCGCAAGCTCCTGCAAAGCTCTTGGTTCAAACTGGCTGCGCGGCTGGTAAGGATTCGAAGAGATTTCCCGGATGTTGAGCAAAAGAACCCTGCTGATGGTTTTCTGTTTTGTAAACATCCCCATTTTTCCACGTCCTTTCCTCGACCTCCTTGACCTGTCACCATATTACCACGAATTATTCGGTTTGACCAGCTTTTTTCATCGCAGAAATCCCCATAAAATCCACAAATCTCGGATCAGATCAACGGGAATTTTGCTATTTTGGCATGGGGACGGGGATATTTTGTCAAAGTCTGCGATATTTTCTCAATCACAACGATTGTGCGGGCGCTTCCGTCCGGCAGAGAAAACTGTCGCACTCCGGCGATTTTCCCACCCATCTCCCGGACCGCCTTTTCAGACTCGATAAGCTCCTGTTCGATCTCGCCGCCTTTCAACGCTGCAAACCGGCCGCCAACGCGGACAAGCGGCAGGCAATATTCAGAAAGCTCCCGCAGATGCGCAACCGCCCGCGCAGTCGCGAGGTCATACTGTTCCCGATAGGCCGCACTTTTCCCTGCTTCCTCCGCTCGGATATGGACACAGTGGTTCTGCTGTCCCAAGGCGGCGGAAAGCTCCTTTAGAAAAAGAATCCGCTTATTCAGGCTGTCCAGAAGGGTCAGTTCCAGCTGCGGGCGGGCAATCTTCACCGGAACCGATGGAAACCCTGCCCCTGTCCCCACGTCAACCAGTCGTGCACCCTCTTCCAGTGAAACCGCATTGAGCAGCATCAAACTGTCCAGGAAATGCTTGACCACAATCTCTTCCGGCTTTGTAATGGCGGTCAGGTTGATCTTCTGGTTCCATTCAACCAGCATCTGCGCATAAAGGTTAAACGCTTCCAGTTGGGCCTGGCTGAGCGATAAACCGATCCCTCTGGCGTAACTGCTTAATTTTTCTGTGTCGATCATCTTGTTTCCTCCCGTCTATGTTGTTCCATCCAGATGAGAAGCACCGATATGTCCGCAGGGCTGACCCCACTGATCCGGGACGCCTGCCCAATATTTGTAGGGTGCAGCCTGTTCAGCTTTTCAATCGCTTCAAGCCTCAGCCCGCGGATTTCCCGGTAATCGAGTGCCTCCGGCAGCGCTTTCCCTTCCAGTTTCCGCATCTGTGCAACCTGCACAAGCTGTTTTTGTATGTAGCCTTCGTATGAAATGGTGATCTCAACCTGTTCCTGTACCTCCGGCGGCAGGTCAGGACGGGATAAGTCAAATGGTGCGAGGTCAAAATAACTGATCTGCGGCCTGCGCAGCAGCTCATAAAGCCGGATTCCTGACGTGATTGGAGCTGTTTCACGTGAAACAAGCAATGCATTCAGCCCTTCCCCTGGTGGGACTGTGGTCTTTTGCAGGCGTTGGATCTCCTGCTCAATCTGCTTCTGCTTTTCCTGACACCGGGTAAACCTCTCTTCACCGATCAGCCCGATTTCGTATCCGATTGGAGTCAGGCGCGCATCCGCATTGTCCTGCCGGAGCAACAGCCGGTATTCTGAACGGGAAGTCATCATCCGGTAGGGATCGTTGCACCCCTTGATAACCAGGTCATCAAGCAGCGTCCCGATGTAGGAACTGGCGCGGTCGAGAATCAAAGAGGGCTTTCCCTGTACCTGACGCGCCGCGTTGATCCCTGCAATCAGGCCCTGTGCGGCTGCTTCTTCATAACCCGAGGTGCCGTTGAACTGCCCCGCCCCGTACAACCCTTTCACCGAACGGAATTCCAGTGACGCCTTGAGACAGGTCGGATCAATGCAGTCATACTCGATCGCATAGGCGCTGCGCATGATTTCAAGCCGTTCAAATCCCTCGATGGTGCGATAAAATTTCGTCTGCACCTCTTCCGGGAGCGAGGAGGACATCCCCTGTAGATACATTTCGTTGGTGTCCAGGCCCATCGGTTCCACAAAAAGCTGATGCCGGGGTTTGTCCTGAAAACGGACCACCTTATCCTCAATACTTGGGCAGTAGCGCGGGCCGACCCCTTCGATCTGCCCGCCATAAAGCGGAGATCGGTCCAAATTGTCGCGGATCACCTGATGTGTGCGCTCATTGGTATAGGCCATGTAACAGCAAACCTGATTCTGCAAACCATCGGGATCCGTTTCGAACGAAAATGGAACGATCGGGTCATCTCCCTCCTGCTTTTCGAGCTTTGAAAAGTCGATCGACCGCCGGTCTACCCGCGCAGGGGTGCCGGTCTTGAACCGCCGCAGCTGAATCCCCAGCTTTTCCAGCGAATCCGAAAGCCGCCGCGCCGGATGCATTCCATCCGGTCCGCTCTCGGCAACATACTCCCCCACAAAAATTTTTCCTCTCAGGTAGGTCCCGGTTGCTAGGATCACCGCCTTTGCACCATAAACAGCACCCATTGCAGTTACAACTCCGGTGATCTTCCCATCCTCTGCCCGAAGTTCCACAATCTCCGCCTGCTTGAGTGACAATCCTTCCTGTGTTTCCACCGCCCGTTTCATATATGCGTGATATGCCCTGCGGTCGGTCTGTACCCGCAGGCTGTGCACCGCGGGACCTTTTCCACGGTTCAACATCCGGCTTTGCAGAAAGGTGGCATCCGCGGCTTTTCCCATTTCTCCGCCGAGTGCATCCACCTCCCGCACCAGATGCCCTTTTGCAGTCCCGCCGATCGAAGGATTACAGGGAAGGTTTGCAACTGCATCGAGCGAGATGGTGAACAGCACCGTCCTGGCGCCCAGCCGCGCCGACGCAAGGGCAGCCTCTATCCCCGCATGGCCTGCACCAACCACCGCGACCTCATAATCATCCGCATGATAATATTGCATCCTTTTTTCTCCTTTCACTTCCCAACACAAAACCGGGAAAAGACCTGCTGCACCACCTGTTCGGAGGCACGTTTTCCAGTAAGGGAAAGCAGCGCATCAATTGCCGCCTCGATGCAAACGCATACCGCATCATAAGATACCCCAGAGGAAAGCGCATCCACCGCCTGCCGCACCTCTTCGCAGGCATTCCGCACCTCGCCGCGCTGCCGTTCATTGGCCACTGTCGCTGCACCCGCATCAAAACTGCCAATCGAAAAAAGCTGTTCAATCTCCCTTTTGAGCAGTTCCAGATCGTCCGGCTGATCCGCAGAGATCACCAGCAGCCTTTCAAATCTCTGCTTGAGCGGTTCCAAATCCATCTTCCGGGGAAGGTCACGCTTATTGACTAGAGCAATCACAGGAACTTCCTTACAGGCCTCCGCGATCAGCAGATCATCCGCATCAAGCGGTTCGGACCCGTCAAATACCGCAAGTACAAGCTGCGCTCGTGCAAGGCGGTCGTGCGCCATCTGCACCCCCTGCCGCTCGATCGGATCGTCGGTCGAACGGATACCAGCAGTATCCGAAAGATGGAGCATCAGGTCTCCGAGCTGCACCGTATCACTCACCACATCCCGGGTTGTCCCGGCAGAATTCGAAACGATACTCCGCTGAAATCCGGAAAGCAGATTCATCAGGGTCGACTTGCCGACATTGGGACGGCCAACAATCGCAGTGTCGATCCCTTCCCGGATCACCCGTCCAGTATCGTAGGTCGCGGATAGCTTCTCCAATGCTTCCACACAACCGCACAGCCCCGCTGCCAGCGCATCCTGGTCAACTTCTACAATTTCCTCTTCCGGATAGTCAATCCATGCCGCGAGATGCGCCGCATATCCGGTCAGTTCGCCGCATATCCGCTCTGCCTCCCGATACAATGCACCGTCCCGCGCCGTAAGCGCAGCACGCGCTGCCTGCCTTCCCCGCGCAGAAATCAGGTCGGCTACCGCTTCCGCCTGTGTAAGATCGAGTTTCCCGTTCAGAAACGCCCGCCGGGTAAACTCGCCCGCCTGTGCAGGACGTGCACCTTTCGAACAACAAGCACGCAGAATCCTTTCAAGCAGATAGATTCCACCATGTGATGCAATCTCAACCACATCTTCCCCCGTATAACTGCGTGGTGCACGAAAAAGCGTCAGGACCGCCTCGTCGATCTCACCGTCGCCATCAAAAACCCGCCCATAAGCGCAGGTGTACCCTTCCATTTCAGAAAGCTGTCTCCCATGTGAAAGCCGTACCATCCGTTTGGCTATCCGGATTGCCTCTGGGCCGGATAACCGAACCACCCCGATTCCTCCCACTCCATAAGGGGTGGCGATTGCTGCTATTGTCTCATTTTCCATACATGTCCTCCATAGTTTTAGAATCCGGCGATGCAAACATATTTTACGAATACTGTCAACCTCTCTGCGGGGTCAAAGCACAATATCTTCGACATTCCACATGAGGCATGAAATTTTTGCAAAGAAAAGGCAGAACAAAACTTGTCCTAGTCAAAAAAAAGAGGAAGTGTTTCACGTGAAACCCCTCCTCTTTTGTGTTACAGTTCTATTTTCCCATAGAGCGGCAGGTCAGCCCCTTCGCCCGATGTCCGGGTGCGCGATGTGGAGAGATTCTCCCGCACCGGTGCAGCCGATTTTTCCGACGGGTCAGGCTTGACAAACGATGGCGCCTCCTGTTCGATCTCTTTCAAATACTCCCGGTCTATACTGGTAGGCGTCGGCTTTATCGTTTCTTCACGACGGCCATCCCTCCGTCCGCGGTCGCTCCGGTCGCGTCTGCCGCTGTCCCTGTCCCTTGGAGGAAATTCCCGGCGTTCCCCCGAACGCAGTCCATCCCCTCTGCGGGGCGGCTTCCCACCGCGCGTTCCGCCTTTTGCGCCTCTTCTGCCCTGCTGGGGTCTGAGGTTGTCCGGCGTGATCACAACACGGCGGTTCGGCTCCTCTCCAATCGAGGTGGAGGAAACCCCTTCAATCTTTGAAACCGTTGCATGGATAATCCGCCGTTCATACGGGTTCATCGGCTCAAGGGTGGAAGAACGTCCATAGCGGATCGCCGATGCAGACAGCTTCTGGGCCAGATGTTCGAGTGTCCGCTCCCGTTTTTCGCGATAGTTGCCCGAGTCGATGGTGACCCGCATATAATCGCCTTCCTCACGGTTGGCGACCAATCCGCAAAGATACTGGAGCGAATCGAGGGTTTCCCCTCTGCGCCCGATGATGACGCCCAGACCTTCCCCCGCAAGGCGAAGGATTACCCCGTTCTCAGTGCGTGCGACTGTGATTTCGGGATGGACGTTCATCTCCGCCAGAACCCCTTTCAGGTAGGACACGGCGGTTTTTGCCTTCCCTTCGACCTCATCCGCACCCACAAAGACAAGCGGCGCAGATTCCCGCTTTTTGGCCTCCTCGGGCTTTTCTTCGGGATTCTCCTTTTTTTCCGGTTTCGGCTCTTTGCGGACAGGAGGCTCCTTCACCAACTCCCGCACCGGCTGCCGTTCCTCACGCAGCGGCTTTTCCGGCTTTGCCGGACGGGCAGATCTGGCGGGTTTTGTATCCTGTGCCGGCTTCGGTTCGGGCGCTCTTGCCGGCTTTTCCGGCTTTTTCTCCTCTTTCACCGGCTCTTCAAAATAAACCCGTACCCGGGCAGGGGTATTGCGGAGCCCGAAAAACCCGCGCTTCGGCAGATTGATAATCTCGAATTCGATTGCGTCCCGCTCGACGCCAAGTTCTTTACATGCAAGGCTGATCGCCTCGTCAACACTTTTGGCTTCTTTGATGCACTCTCTCATAATGCCCTCCTATTGCAATCCCACTTAAACAGCTCTTTTGCATCACTACGGCAATTATTTCAAATCATCATCGGTGACTTCTTTATATATGTCCCCATATTTTTCCGCATCCCGCTTACGCGCTGCCGCGAGCTTCATCCGGTTGATCTCTTTCTGGGACAACGCCTTATCAATATCCAGCTCCCCGTTTTCCCGGGCGCGTTTTTTCGCTTCGATCTTTTCCTTGCGCTGCTGTTCCCGTTTGGCCTCATATTCCAGCTTTGCCTGCTCCGCAAGCTTGACAGGGTTCATAAATTTGTTCAGCAGGAAGGTTTGAATTGCCATCAGAAGATTGGAGATAATCCAGTAAATGCCGACGCCCGCCGGGAACATAAAGCCGAAATAGGCGGACATCAGGGGCATCATCAGCATCATGCCTCTGGTCATGCCGGCAGCCTGCGCACTATCCCCCGCAGAAGCCGCTGTCTGTTTCATCGTAAACATCGACAGTGCAAGCGAGGTCAGGCCGGAGAGAATCGGGATCAGCAGCAGCCAGTTCAGTGCAAATGTGGGAGTCTGGGTCAGGTCAATCGGGCCGATCGTGAGGTTGATGCTGTTTACCTTGTCCACAAAATCCCCAAGCGAGGCAAACGCCTGCGGGTTCTGCTGCACCGCACCCATGACCTTGAGCTGGGCTGTCATATCCTTGGAAAGCATCTCCGGCGCAACGTCAAGGATCGGCGCAGCGATCGTATATGCCTGTGAAAGAACCTCCTGCCCGATGCGCAGAATATGGCTCATTGGTTTATAAATAACGTCGATCAGGCCGAACAGAATGGGGAACTGGATCAGCATCGGGAGACATCCCGACATCGGGTTGTAGTTCTCCTCCTGATAGAGCTTCATCATCTCTTCATTGAGACGTTCTTTATTATTCCCATATTTTTTCTGAAGTTCCTCCATCCTGGGGCGGAACATCTGCATCTTAACCATCGACTTCTGCTGCTTAATCGAAAACGGCACCAGAAGAACACGCATAATCAGGGTAAACAGGACCAGCGCAACGGCGTAGACCGGGACCACCTTATAGCAGGCCCACATAATCCAGCCAAGCGGCCAGCCAACGATCAGATAAATCAGTTGCATCTATTTCTGTTTCCTCTCTTTTCCATTTTTTGCGGGCTCAAACAGGGAAAACACCTCCGGTACGTGGTCAACTCCCCCTGGATGAAACGGATGGCACTTTAAAATCCGTTTGAGCGCCAGCCATCCCCCGCGCAGCGCTCCAAAGCGCGAAACCGCGGTATAGGCATAGATCGAACAGGTGGGGTAAAAACGACAGGTCGGCCGTGGTTTCAAAGGCGAGATCCATTTCTGGTAAAGGCGGATCAACCAAAGGAGTAATCGCCTCATGATTTCTGAAACAGCCGCCTGTTGGCCTGCCGAAGCGCTCTGATCAGGTCATTGGTGGAGGCGTGCACTGTCCTGGTGCGGGCAACGAGTACAAAGTCCCACCCAACAGGAAATTCTCCTTCCAAAAGCCGGTAGGCCTCCTTCATAATCCGGCGTGCGCGGTTGCGCTGCACCGCTTTCCCAATTTTCCTCGAAGCAGTCAGGCCGAGACGGTTGCATCCCATCCGATTTTTCACCGCATAAACCACAACAAGAGGGGTAGCGGTATTCCGCCCCCGGTAATAAGCCCGCTTAAATTCCTTGTTCAGGGTAAGCGCAGTCGTATGGAGCATACCGATCCCTCCTGCCGCAGATCATTCCCGGGCATCCGCCCCAGTTCCCAACATCCTAAAAATAAAGACCACAACTCAAGCTGTGGTCCTGTATTTTCCGGATCAGTGGGTCAGACGCGCTCTGCCTTTTGCTCTTCTGCGCGCGAGGACCTTGCGCCCGTTTCTGGTTGCCATACGTTTACGGAAACCATGCTCTTTCTTTCTCTGAAGCTTCTTCGGCTGGTAGGTTCTTTTCATTCTTAACCCCCCTCTCATCGTGGTCACTAAATTCCATATAATGGAATAGATCTGCTAACATGGATGCAATTATCCTTTTATACCTTGCAGATTAGCATTATAACCCATTTCATGCGGTTTTGTCAAGCCTTTTGCCCGATCCTTTCCGCGGGCGCATGTTGTTTTAGATTCCAGATCAAAACAACGCCCGTCGCTTCTCGGGCTGAAAGCCCGAGAAGCGCGTTTCACGCGACGCTCGGGTAGGATGCGCCTTACGGGTTAGGGGTCAGCGACCCCTCCCCGCAGGCCCCTCCCTTTCGGGCTGGGTGCCGTTTTTTTCCAAAACGAAAGTTTTACTCGATCTTTTCCAAAAAATCGCGGTTTCCAAAGGCAGTGGGGCAACAGAAGTTTGGGTTCCAGCCCAAACTTCCGGGCCGGGTGCCGCTTTTTTCCAAAGCCAAAGTTTTACTCGATTTTTTCCAAAAAATCGCGGTTTCCAAAGGCAGAGCCTTTGGTCGCTCATCGCAATGAGCGAAATACTTTAATCCTGTGAAGCGCTTTTTTCGGGTGAATTGCCGCGAAGCGGCAAGAGGGGGCTTTTTGCAAGAGAAAAAGCCCCCTTAGGGGATTTCGAAACAAGAAGGGGCCACATTCAAAAATCTGGTTTGGAACCACTCTTCCACAGTTTCAACTGTGTTTCTGTCTGCGGCGGGAAAAGCGGTGGCATACTATTATATAATTATATCAACATAGCCTGTTGAATACTTGAAACTTCCTCTAATTTGTGGTACAATATCGAAGTTACCGAATCTGGGGAAAGTTCGTGGAAAACCATTGTCTCCACCGGTTTTTTTCATGGATTTCACCTGTTATCCACCAAAGGAGCTGCATACATGGAATCATTTGCCGACCTGTTTGCCCTTGTTTTGGAAAACTGCAAGGGAAAAATGTCCGAAGTGGCGTTCAGCCTCTGGCTGAAAGATATCGTACCTCTGCGCTTGGACGGATCGACCGCCTTTCTCAAGGTGAACTCCGAATTTAAAATGAACATCGTAAAGGAAAAGTATACCTCAGTCTTAAAAAATTCGTTTGAAGAGGTGCTTGGGTTTGTGGTCAATGTAGAAATCACCTGTGACCAGCCCGCGCCAGCACCCGTGGAACCGGCCCCATCTGTCGATCCGGATGGCTTCGCAATCGGTGGGGAATACGATTTCACCTTCGATACGTTTATTGTCGGCTCCTCCAACAAATTTGCACACGCAGCGTCCCTCGCGGTCGCCGCCAACCCTGCCAATGCCTATAACCCTCTTTTTATCTATGGGGCGTCCGGGCTGGGCAAGACGCATCTGCTCTACGCGATCCGCAGTGAAATCCGCAAAAACCGCCCCGATTATACCATCATCTATGTCAAGGGCGATGAATTCGCCAACGAAATGATCGAATCGATCCAGGACCATACCACCCCTCAGTTCCGGGAGAAATACCGGCAGGCAGATGTTCTGCTGGTCGATGACATCCAGTTTATCGGCGGTAAAGAGAGTACACAGGAGGAGTTCTTCCATACCTTCAATACCCTCTATGAGTCAAACAAGCAGATCGTACTCGCATCCGACCGGCCACCCAAAGAGATCAAAACACTGGAAGACCGTCTGCGGACCCGCTTCGAATGGGGACTGCTTGCAGACATCCAGACGCCTGACTTTGAAACCCGAATCGCGATCATCCGCCGGAAAGCGCAGCTGATGGACATCAGCGTACCGGATGATGTGTCCGAATACATCGCAAACCGGCTGAAAACCAACATCCGGCAGTTGGAAGGCGCAGTGAAAAAACTCAAAGCATATAAACTGCTTCAAGGGACCAGCCCTTCCATCGTAATTGCACAGAACGCAATCCGGGACATCCTGAACGACAGCCAGCCTGTGCCCGTAACCGTTGAACGGATCATCGCAGAGGTCGGCCGCACCTATGGGATCAGCCCACAGGATATCCGGTCCACCAAGCGCAACGCACAGATCTCCTCCGCGCGCCAGATTTCAATGTATATTGTGCGGGAGATCACCCAGATGTCGATGTCGATGATCGGGGAAGAATTTGGAGGGCGGGACCATAGCACCGTCGTTTATGCAACCCAACAGGTTGAAAAAAATATGGCAAACGACCTGCGTTACAAGGAAACCGTCGAGGATATTATCAAAAATATCCGGGATAGCTGAACAAGTTTTCCACCTTTTCCCCAGGTTTTCCACTTTCAACAATCCACAATCTGTGATTTTTGTGAATGAAAAAATCACTCTTCAACATTTTCCACAGAGTTTTCCACGTTTTCTCTACTTTCCAATGGGTTTTCCAACCATCATGTGAAAAAATCTGGCTTTCCAATCCTTCTCCACAACTTTTTCACCCTGCCCTTTTTTCCACTTTGATTCGTCAACCCGCTTCCCATGCGGTTCTTCAGATTTTTTCACATTTCCAGCCCATCTACTACTACTACTATTTTTATCTATCTATCTTTATAAGCAGCGGTACCGATTTCTCCCTGTGGAAACCACAAATCCAATCAAACGATAAACGGAGGTCGTTTTTATGCATGTCATCTGCAACAAACAACTGCTGGTAGAAGCCGTTTCAAACGTATCTCGTGCAGTCTCTTCTAGAAATACGCTCGCAGCACTTGAAGGCATATTGCTTAAAACGGCTGCGGGAACCATCTCCCTAACCGGCTATGACCTCGAACTGGCAATCACCACCGAAATCGAAGCCGACATCCGGGAACAGGGAGAGATTGTTCTGCCCGCAAAACTGTTTTTAGATATGATCCGCAGGATGCCAAGCGAACAGGTCAGCATCAAAACCGATGAAAAAATGCTCACAATTATCAAAGGAGATGTCACCGAATACACTATCCTGGGGATTCCCGCATCTGAATTTCCTGAGCTGCCATCCATTTCACAGACTACAGGACTCAACCTCCCTCAGCGCATCCTGAAAAACATGATTGGCCAAACCCTTTTTGCTGTCTCGACAAGCGATAGCAAACCGGTCCATACCGGTTCCCTCTTCGACATCCGAGGCGGAGAATTATATGTCGTATCGGTGGATGGCTACCGGCTGGCAATGCGCAAAGAACCGACCGGCTATCAGGAGGATTTGATGTTCATTGTACCGGGCAAATCACTTTCAGAGGTCGCCAAACTCCTGAAAGAGGAGGATGCCGACGTAGAACTGACCGTTTCAAAGCGGCATATCATCTTTCAGATCGGCAGCTATCATGTGGTATCCCGCCTTTTGGAAGGGGAATTCCTCGACTATAAAGCGGCGATCCCAAACGGATCACAAACCACAGTCCGGATCAATACCCGGGAACTGATTGGTTCGATCGACCGTTCTTCCCTGCTGATTTCAGACAATATCAAAAGCCCTCTGCGGCTCTATTTCCAGGAAGGGATGATCCGGATTTCCTGCTCTACCGCAATCGGTAAAGCATACGACGAAATTCCCTGCAAGCAGGAGGGCGCAGACGTAGAAATTGGATTTAACAGCCGGTATATGCTCGACGCATTGAAAGCATCCGAGGGAGACGAAATCCAGTTGGTTCTCAACGGCCCGCTCTCCCCTCTCAAACTAACCCCGGTTGAGGGGGACAGCTTCACATTCCTCGTGCTTCCGGTCCGGCTCAAATCTGAATCCTGAAAATATTAGAGGCAATAAAAACCAGATCGTTTTATTATAAAAAAGGCTTTGAAAAGGAAATAAGATGGAACAAAAGATCAAAGTAGAAATCCATACCGATTACATCAAACTGGATGCCCTGCTTAAATATGCAGGAGCGGTGGAAACCGGAGGCCAGGGAAAAGAGCTGGTCACTTCAGGGGAAGTCCAGGTGAATGGTGAACTGTGCAGGATGCGCGGCAAAAAAATCCGCCGGGGAGACCGGGTACAGATTGGCGGGAAAGAGATCGAGGTTATTTAAGTGAGGGTGAGCCGGATTAAGCTCTGTGATTTCCGCAACATCCGTTCGATGGAGCTGGAGCTTTGCGAAAACGCGAATATCATCTATGGGGACAACGGACAGGGGAAAACCAATTTTATCGAAGCAGTCTGGTTGTTCACCGGCGCAAAGAGTTTTCGCGGTGCAAAGGACAGCCAGATGATCCGGTTTGACTGCCCACAGGCTGCGTTAGAGCTGGATTTTTTTGGTTCTGGACGGGAACAGCAGGCAATGATTACGGTAGAAAGCCGGCGCAGCGCCTCGCTTAACGAGATACCGCTCCGGTCCGCCGCCGAGCTTGCGGGACACTTTTGCGCAGTGGTGTTCTCCCCCGCACATCTCACCCTGATTAAAAACGGCCCACAGGAAAAACGGCGGTTTATCGACACTTCAATCTGCCAGATCAAGCCCAAATATGTTCATATTCTGAACCAATATACACGTGTGCTTGACCAGCGTAACCGGCTGCTCAAAGATATGGCCTATGAGACCAGCCTGTTCAATACGCTGGACATCTGGGATGAACGCCTGGCGTCATTTGCGGCGGTGGTCATCAAAACAAGGGCGAGCTTTCTTGAACGGCTCAAACCGTTTTCACAGGAGGTTTATGCGGGGATTTCACGGGAACGGGAGACGCTCGATTTTCATTATGTCTCTTCCCTGCCCTGTGAACCCGGGTTGGGGATTCCGGAGATCGAACGGCAGCTTCTCGACCGGCTGCAAAACCAACGCAGCGAGGATGTAAAAGCACGAGTCACCATCTGCGGCCCGCACCGGGACGACATCGAAATCACCCTCAACGGGAAAAGCGCGCGGTCCTATGGCTCGCAGGGGCAGCAGCGCAGCTGTGTGCTTGCGCTCAAGCTGGCAGAATGTGAGCTGATCCGGGAGACCGTTGGGGAATACCCAGTCGTGCTGCTCGATGATGTGATGAGCGAGCTGGATGTTTCCCGCCGGGATTATCTGCTCAACAACCTGCGGGACCGCCAGTTGATTATGACCTGTTGCGACAAAGCCTATTTCAAAACGCTCGGGAGAGGGATCGGGGCACGCATCCAAAATGGGGAGGTTGTGTCCTATCGGAACTATTAGCATCCCTTCTCTGGGTCAAATCATAAATTCAGTAATTGAAAAGCCGGGGACAGCTGGTGGGCAGCGCTTCTTCCCCAAAGGAGGAAAAGATGTATCTGCATCTTGGACAGGACACAGTCGTGCGTTCCAGGGAGGTCGTCGGGATATTTGACCTGGAGAACACGACTATATCCAAGCTGACAAAGGAATTCCTGACACAGGCAGAGAAGCAAGGCAGGGTGCGCAACGTTTCTTATGAACTGCCAAAATCATTTGTGATCTGCGCCTGGAAGGGGAAGCAGACGGTTTATATCACGCAGATTTCTTCCGCAACGCTCAAAAAGCGGGCGGGTTTCATTGATGGTATCGCAAATATCAGCCGGTAAACAGATACCGGCGGTTTTTTCGGAAAACGGAAAGGAGTAGTTTGATGGAAGATGTAAAGAATCTGCCTCAGCAGGAACAGGAATACGATTCCTCTCAGATACAGGTTCTGGAGGGGCTGGAGGCGGTCCGCAAACGGCCGGGCATGTATATCGGTTCAACTGGGGAAAAGGGTCTTCATCATCTGGTATATGAGATTGTAGACAACTCGATCGACGAAGCACTTGCGGGCCACTGTGATAAGATCACAGTCGAGCTTCTGCCGGGAGAGATCATCCGTGTGCGGGACGACGGGCGCGGTATCCCGGTCGGCATCCAGTCGCAAACCGGGCTTCCTGCGGTCACGGTTGTATTTACCATCCTTCATGCAGGCGGTAAATTCGGTGGAAGCGGATATAAGGTATCCGGCGGCCTGCATGGGGTAGGCGCTTCGGTCGTAAACGCACTTTCCGAATGGCTGGAGGTCGAGGTCTGCGACGGTGAACACCGGTATTACCAGCGGTTTGAATATGGAAAAGAATGTGAGCCGCTCAAGATCATCGGTGATACCTCCGAGACAGGCACACAGGTTGCATTCAAGGCAGACCCTCTGATCTTCCAGGATACGACCGTTTACCATTTTGATACGCTGTTGACCCGTCTGCGGGAGCAGGCATTCCTGAATGCAGGCGTACGAATCGAGGTGCGCGACCTGCGCGGAGAAGAACCGGTCGATGTTGACCTGCACTATGAGGGTGGAATCCGCAGTTTTGTCGAGTATATCCACCAGCGCAAAGGGGTGGAGCCGGTTCATAATGAGGTGATCTATCTTTCGGCGCGGGACGGGGATACGACCGCTGAAATTGCAATGCAGTATAACGACAGCTATAATGAGCTGCTGCTCTCATTCGCAAATAATATCCATACCACCGACGGCGGTACCCACGAGGACGGTTTTAAATTTGCGCTCACCCGGGTGCTGAACGACTATGCACGCAAAAACAACATCTTGAAGGAGAGCGATAAGAACCTGAATGGCGAGGACGTCCGGGAAGGACTGACCGCAGTGATCTCGGTCAAACTGACCGATGCGCAGTTCGAAGGGCAGACCAAGGCCAAGCTCGGAAATACCTCGATGCGTGCAATGGTAAGCGCGCTGGTAAGCGACAAGCTGACCACCTATTTTGAAGAAAACCCATCGGTTGCGCGGGCAATCCTTGAGAAGTCGATCAATGCGGCGCGCGCGCGGGAGGCTGCACAGAACGCCCGCAAGATGGCACGACGCAAATCCGCGCTCGAGACCGCTTCCCTGCCGGGCAAGCTGGCTGACTGTTCCCAGCGGGGACAGGAGGGTACCGAAATTTATATCGTCGAGGGAGATTCGGCGGGTGGCTCTGCGAAGATGGGGCGTGACCGTAAATTTCAGGCGATCCTGCCGCTTTGGGGAAAGATGCTGAATGTGGAAAAGGCGCGCCTGGATAAAGTCTATGGCAATGACAAGCTGATGCCGGTCGTCACAGCGCTGGGCACCGGGATTGGGGACGAATTCGACCTTTCCAAGCTGCGGTATGGCAAGATCATCATTATGGCGGATGCGGATGTTGACGGTTCGCACATCCGGACCCTGTTGCTGACCTTCTTTTTCCGGTTCATGCGCCCGCTGATCGAGAATGGCCATATCTGCATCGCACAGCCTCCGCTCTTTAAGGTCAGCCGCGGCAAACAGGTTCGGTATGCCTTCTCGGACGAAGAGCGTGACAAATGTATCCAGGAGCTTGCGCCGGATGGCAACGGAAAATGTGATGTTCAGCGGTATAAGGGCCTTGGTGAGATGGACCCGGAGCAGCTTTGGGAAACGACAATGAATCCCGCAAACCGGACAATGCTGCGGGTTTCGATGGAGGACGCGGTTAAGGCGGACGAAATTTTTACCATCCTGATGGGGGATAAAGTCGCGCCGCGTAAGGAATTCATCGAGCAGAATGCAAAATACGTGAAAAATCTGGATATTTAAGGAGGCGAACAGATGAGTGAGCAGGATTTTGACACCGAGATTGTGAGCGATACCTCCGAAGAGATGATGCAGGAGCTACTTGATGAAGCCGCCGCCGGGGATGTGGAAGTTTCCGAAATCCGGGAAACGGAACAGCGGCTGGCGAAGCTGTTCACCCTTACCTACCACATCCCATTTGAGGATTATGTCACATTCCAGATGATTATGGGCAGGGAATCAATCGAAAAGGGGAGGAAAAGGACCATCCTGCTTGGTTCTATCCAGCTGGCGTTCGGGATTATCTATCTGGCTGCACTCTGGTTTATGAGAATCCCTATGAATGGGCTTTCCTGGTTTATCGTTGCAGTGCTGATCGGGTCTGGTATCTATGGGCTTTGCTACTATCGGTTTTTTTACGAAAAAGCCCTGCGCAAGATGCTGAAGAAGCAATATGAAAGGGTTACCTATCTGCGCAGCGAGATTACAGTGGATTTCTATCCAAACCGGTTTATCGAACATGTGGGGGATCAGAAGGCGGAAACCTTCTGGCACACCATCCAGTCGGTCAGGACCAGCGAAAATCTTTATATGATTATGCTGGACGAAAAACGATGCCTCCTGATCCCAAAACAGGAGATACAGGCACAGGCCGGCGCGCTCAACGCGCTGCTTGAAGAAGTCTGCAAAAACTTTGAAAAGCCCCATCAGATCGTCAGTTAGGGCCTGCAAGCGGCAGGATTTACCCAAAAAACTGCCGTTGGACGGTTCGTTTGAAACTGACGCATCGGAACAGGAGATGAATACATGAGCAAAGAGAGAGGAAACGACAACGAAAAGGACGCGCTGTTTGTCCCGGACATTGTCGAACAACGGATACAGCAGGTGGACATCGAAAGCGAGATGAAAAAATCATTCCTTGATTATTCGATGTCGGTCATTGTCAGCCGCGCATTGCCGGATGTACGTGATGGCCTGAAGCCGGTACACCGGCGGATTCTCTATACCCTGCACGAAAACGGGCTTACTCCCGATAAGGCATACCGCAAATGTGCGGATACGGTCGGATCGGTGCTGGGCCGGTACCATCCGCATGGGGATGCGTCGGTCTATGACGCAATGGTGCGCCTGGCACAGGATTTTTCTATGCGTTATCCGTTGGTCGACGGGCATGGGAACTTTGGTTCGGTCGATGGTGACCCGCCGGCTGCCTACCGTTATACCGAAAGCCGGATGAGCCGGATGTCGCTTTCGATGCTGACCGATATCGACAAGGATACGGTCAATTTCACCAATAACTACGACGACCGCCTCAAGGAACCGGTTGTCCTCCCCTCCCGTTTTCCGAACCTGCTGGTCAACGGTTCTACCGGGATCGCGGTCGGCATGGCAACCAATATCCCACCCCACAATCTTGGTGAGGTAATTGACGCAGTCAACCTGCTGATCGACAATCCGGATGCGGGATTGGATGAGCTGATGCAGCATATTAAAGGGCCGGATTTCCCGACAGGCGGGGTGATTATGGGCCGGGCCGGTATCCGGGCAGCATATGCGACCGGACGGGCCAGACTGATGCTGCGCGCCCGCGCCGAGATTGAGGAGATGAACGCCGGGCGGGAACGGATCGTTGTGACCGAGATTCCCTATATGGTGAACAAAGCGCGCCTGATCGAACACATTGCCGAGCTGGTTAAAAACAAGCGGATCGAGCAGATTTCTGACCTGCGGGACGAGTCCGACCGGGATGGTATGCGCATCGTAATTGAGCTGAAACGGGATGCAAATGCACAGGTGGTGCTGAACCAGCTCTACTCCTACAGCCAGATGCAGGATACGGTCGGTGTGATTATGCTTGCCCTGGTTGACGGGATACCCAAGGTCATGCCGCTCAAGGAGATGCTGACCCACTATATCGACTTCCAGGGAGAAGTTGTCACCCGCCGGGTTAAATACGACCTGCGCAAGGCAAAAGAGCGGGAACATGTGCTGGAAGGGTTGAAGCTGGTCTGTGACCATACTGACGAGGTTATCTCGATCATCCGGCATTCAAAGGATTCCAACGATTCCAAGGTCAACCTGATTGCCCGGTTTGGGATCACCGATATACAAGCGTCAGCGATCGTTGCCATGCAGCTTGGGCGGTTGTCCGGTATGGAGCAGATCAAAATCGAAGAGGAACTTGCCGCTCTGATCGAACGGGTGGCAGGTTACGAGGAGATCCTCGCAGATTATGGAAAGGTGATGCAGATCGTCAAGGACGAACTTTCGGTGATGCGGGAGAAATACGCCGATGAGCGCCGGACCGAGATTGTATCGGTCAGCGGAGAGGTGGATATTGAGGATTTGATCCCGGTCGAAGACTGTGTAATTACCCTCACCCATTTCGGCTACCTGAAACGCCAGCTGATGGACTCTTATAGAACCCAGCGGCGCGGTGGACGCGGCATCTCCGGCATGACCCGGCGAGAAGAGGATTTTGTCGAGGAACTGTTCGTCTGCTCGACCCATGATTATGTTATGTTCTTCACCAGCAAAGGACGTTGTTTCCGGCTGAAAGGATATGAAGTCGGGGAGGGATCCCGTACCTCACGTGGGACCAATATTGTCAACCTGCTCCAGATCGACGCGGATGAAAAGGTCACTTCGATGATCAAAGTCAGCGAATTCGATGAGGACCAGTTCCTTGTGATGGTCACCCGCAAGGGAATTATCAAGCGCACCCCGCTTTCTCAGTATAGAAATGTGCGCAAGGGCGGCCTGATTGCGATTGGGCTGGACGAGGACGACGAGCTTGCCTGGGTTCGCCTGACTGACGGCAGCAGTGAACTGATCGTCGCAACCCGCCAGGGTATGGCGATCCGGTTTGACGAGCAGGATGCGCGGCCGCTTTCCCGTACAGCGCGCGGCGTGAAAGCGATCACCCTCGATGAAGGGGACGAGGTCATCGGTATGGCGCGGGTCCGGGATGGCGCTTTGGTTCTCACCGTTTCGGAAAACGGTCTGGGGCGCAGAAGCGATATTGGCCAATATCGTTTGCAGTCCCGCGGCGGTAAGGGGATCCGGAACTATTATGTTGAGAAAAACGGTATGGTTGCAGGGGTCAAGATGGTGGATGAGGATGACGACATCATCATGATTACCGATGACGGGGTCATTATCCGGATTCCAGTCAGCGAAATTACTGTGCAGTCGCGGTATGGCGGAGGCGTGCGCGTAATGCGGGTGGCGCAGGACAGCCGGGTGGTAACACTGGCACGCACCCCAAAAGATGAAGAGATTGCGGACGAAACCGGGGAATCTGATTCTGAAGGGCAGGAGGATACTGTGGAGCCGGAAGGCAAAACCGAATCGTAGTTCCTGAAATAGAAAAACCGCCCGATGCATAAAATGCATCGGGCGGTTTTATCTGTTATATCCGGAATTGTGATGGCAAGGTCATAATAGGAAGGGCTTCAGCCATATCAAAGGCGGGAGCTTGGTTCTTATGCAAGGGGGCTTTTTCACTTGCAAAAAGCCCCCTCTTGCCGCGTCGCGGCAATTCACCCGAAAAAAGCGCTTCACAGGATAAAGTATTTCGCTCATTGCGATGAGCGACCAAAGGCTCTGCCTTTGGAAACCGCAATTTTTTGAAAAAAATTGAGTAAAACTTTTGATCTGCACCTTGCATTCTTTATTTTTCCGGTTGATCTGTTCGGGCTGGTGGGCGGATTGCAAGGTTGATTCCGACTGCCACCGCGATGCCAACCGTATTGTTCAGCGTCCTGCCCAGAGCATAGAGCCAGGGATTCCCTACTGCGGTGGAAAGTACGATCACCAGATAGGTCACACAACCCATTACCGTGGCCCCGTTTTTTCCGATCACATTACAAAGCATAATCAACAGGGTGACTACTGCCGCTACCAGAAGCAGATGCAGCAGGTCGGAAGAATGGTAACGCCTGTCCAGCAGGACAAACAGTGCGCCAAAAATGCCTCCGATTACCGTCCCAATGATTCGGTTGACACCCGCCAGAAGGGAGTCCTCAATGGTGGGCTGCATCGCGATTACTGCCGCGATGCAGGCGAATGCCGGATCGCCGGGAAGAAACTGGTACAGCAGCAGGCAAATAAAGATTGCCAATGCGGTTTTGAGGTTGCGCATACCGACATGCAACTGTGGAATTTTACGGATTGGGCTTCCTCCTTTCAATCTTTCAAACAGCTTTCAGTGTGATCCGATCCCCTTCCTGAAGGATCGATGCGGTTTTCTCTCCAGCGGACAACGTAATCTCTACGAATGATGCTACGTCGCAGTCAGCTGCTCGATAAACAGACAGTGTCCCGTTCTCATCCACTGCAAGAACCGAATCATGGTCAATGTCGGAAAAGTCGAACAGGATCATCTGCCGATTTGCGGAGTCAAAATATCCCGCCTGGGAGCGGTGGAGTCCAGATCCCCAGGAACAGGTAAAATATAACTCGGACTTTCCATCCCTGTTCAAGTCGGCGACCGCAAAGGAAGTCAACCCATATCCTCCGAACCATTCTCCAAGCGGGTAGACAACATCTTCATACAGCAGATAGCCGGCGCAGGAGCTGTCAAACTTGAAAAGATGGAAGCCGTACTGGTCTGAAACCGTTTGCGGGGATATGCGGTAGCATCTGCCGGACTCCTCATAGCTGGTATTCTCCAGAAGTTCCAGAAACGGTTCCACTCTGTCCCCGGAAGGTTCCATCTGAAAGGTTACGATCTCTGTGGAATTTTGCTCCCCAATCTTTCCGCACCCTACGGACAAAATCAAAACAAGGATCAAAAATGCGGATAAAATCCTTTTCATAGATACACCTTTCTGTTTTCAGTTTATCCTGAAATGAAAAATACTAAGTTTATCATACCATTCTGATTTGTTTTTTTCAAGGGATCGTTCAAGAAAGAAATACCCGCGTTTTTCTAAAATGCGAATACATGTCAGAAAAGCGCGGGAAATGTTCGATTTTTTGGGTTCCCTGCTGCACGTTTAAGGCCAGTGTGACAGCTGGGAGAAAACAGATGAATTGTGAGAGGCAATCAGGTACTATTACAGGGTAACACCATCTTTGAAGATTGCGAGATCACGCATCCCATGCTGCTCACCGACCGTCCGTTCCCCACTCGCGACCCGCAGCACATAGTCAAAAAACGTCTTTGAAAGCTGATCCATCGGGACGCCTTCGATCGACTGCCCTGCATTAAAGTCGATCCATCCCGCTTTTTTCCGGCTGAGTGCACTGTTGCTGGCGATCTTCACGGTGGGCACCGGACATCCAAACGGGGTGCCGCGTCCGGTTGTAAAGAGCACGATCTGTGCGCCTGAAACAGCCAATGCGGTCGATGCTACAAGGTCGTTTCCCGGCGCTTCAAGCAGATTCAGCCCGTGTTCGCAGATTGGGTCGCCATAAGAGAGCACGTCGACCACGGTGCCGCTGCCGCCTTTCTGGGTACATCCAAGCGATTTGTCCTCAAGGGTTGAAATGCCGCCCGCCTTGTTTCCCGGGGAGGGATTTTCATAGATGGTCTGATGGTAACGGATGAAGTAGTCCTTGAATCCGTCGATCAATGCAACCGTTTTCTGAAATGTTTTTTCATCCCTGCATCGGTTCATCAGGATGGTTTCCGCCCCAAACATCTCAGGAACTTCGGTCAGGATCGAGCTGCCTCCCTGTGCGGTCAGCATATCCGAGAATACCCCGACCAGGGGATTTGCGGTGATGCCCGAAAGCCCGTCTGAACCGCCGCATTTCAGGCCAATCACCAGCTCCTGCGCAGAGCAGGTCTGACGCTTGAAGCTCCCCGCATAAGAGGCAAGCTGTTCAAGCAGGGAGAGCGCATCGGCGATCTCGTCATCGCTCTCCTGGCAGACGAGAAATTTTACCCGGTTCGGGTTGGTTTCACCGAGCACCTTTTTGAACGCGTCGAGATTGTTGTTCTCGCAGCCAAGCCCGAGCACCAGCACACCGCCTGCATTGGGGTGGCGCACCAGCCCGGCCAGCGCTTTCTGAGTGTTGAGATGATCCCCACCAAGCTGAGAACAGCCATACGGATGTGGAAATGCATAAATCCCGTCGATGCTTCCGCTCACCAGAGCTTGTGCCTTTCGTTCGATCAGGCGGGCAATCGAGTTGACACATCCTACTGTCGGGAGAATCCAGAGCTCGTTTCGCACACCGACCCTTCCGCCTTCCCGCAGAAACCCTTCAAAGGTGGCGGGCGGCAGGGGTGTAGGCGGAGTGAGCGCAGGCTCATAGCGGTATGCCAATTTATCGTTCAGGTTGGTTTTCAGATTGTGGGTATGCACCCAGCTCCCCGCTGAAATATCGGATTTTGCCGAACCGATCGTGTAGCCGTATTTGGTCACGCATTCGCCTGCGGATATTGGACAGATTGCCATCTTATGGCCGGTTGCGATCTCTTCACATGCAGTCACGAATTTTCCGTTTGCTTCGACCGTTTCCCCTTTTTCGATTGTCCGAAGCGCAACGCCGACATTGTCCGCCGGGTTGATAACCAGGAATTTCAGCAGATTCATCCGACCGTCAGCCCCTCTTTCTGTTCGACCAGCGCATGGATGGCCGCTTTCATCCCCTTGGTTTTGATCTCATCAAGATACCCGGCAGCCATCGGGACAAACCCATCATATCTGGTCAGGTCCTCACCCCAAAATCCGGTCTGCGAGGCCAGCGCCTGTACAAATTCATTGGAGGACAGACGGGTGGAATGTTCCGCAAAAAATGCGAGAGCAGCTGCATCATCCTTAATTTCGTAGGGCTGTCCATCCCGATTTCCCTGAAGGACGCCGTTTTCCAGCTTGTCCGAGGTATAAAATGCCATCAGGGCCGCAAAGGAGAAGGTCAGCAGATGTGGGAGCCTGCCGGATGTGTTGTAATAGTCACGCAGCGAAGGAAGGATACGGGATTTCCATTTTGAAACCGAGTTGAGGGAGATATCGAGCAGGCGGTGTTTGATGAACGGATTTTCAAAGCGTTCAAATACCGAATTGGCGAATGCAAGCACCTCTTCCCGCGGCAGCCTGACCCCCGGTACGATCTCCTCCATCACCACTGTATTCATGAAGGTTCTCAGATCCGGGTCCTTCATGATCTCCCCGACAATCTCGAATCCGGCAAGATAACCGGCCAGGACAGTCGAAGTGTGCGCACCGTTCAGAATACGGACCTTGCGTTCCCGATAGGGGGTCTGGTCATCGGTGAAGATAACCGGGAGGCCCGCTTTTTCAAGTGGAAGAATATCTGAAATATCCCGCCTGCTCTCGATCACCCACAGGCCGAACGGCTCCGCAGTGTCCACTAACTCGTCGATATATCCGAGCTGTGCGGTGGTTTCTTCGAGATTGTCGCGGGGGTAACCGGTTACAATCCGATCAACCAGTGTGCAGCAGAAAGTGCAGGATTCTTCTACCCAATTCCGGAACGTCTCCCCCAGCCCCCACAGCGAGATATACTGGTTTACGCAGTCATGAAGACGGTCCCCATTATGCTCGATCAGCTCGCATGGGATAATGGCAAGACCTTTGCCGGCATCGCCTTCAAATTTTTGGAACCGTTCAAACAGCAGTTTGGTCAGCTTGCCGGGATAGGTGGACGGAGGCTCGCTCTCAAACCGGTCGTCCGCATCAAATACGATACCAGCTTCAGTGGTATTGGAAATGATAATCTGGAGGCTTTCCAGGCAGGCGGTTTCAACCAGTTCCCCATAGGATTCGTAAGCGTCGATGGTTTTCTGTATGCTGGTAACAATCCGGGCATCATTCACAACCTTGCCATCCATCTGTCCCCGGAGGATTACGGTATAAAGGTTGTCCTGCTGGCGAAAACGCTCCAAATTTCCGAACGGGATCGGTTTGACCACTGCGATGCCAATATCGGAGACGCCTTTTTCATTGGAAATATCAACCATATAGTCCACAAATGCACGTAAAAAGTTGCCTTCACCAAACTGCATCAACCGCAGAGGGCGCTGCCTGACAGCGGCCATCTCTTTGTTAAGCGTTTTCATCCATCTATCCCCTTTTCTGCAAAATTTTCTGATTAAATGGTAACGTAAGCGCTTACATAACCATAATAATTGCAAATTTTGAAAATGTCAAGATAAAAGATATATTTTGTCTTTTTTCTTTCACAATATCGCTGATTTCTATAAAAAAAGACGGTAAAGTAAAGTTTTCTATTGAATTTATCAATAAAGTGAAAAAACTATTGTAAAGCGCTTACGATTTCCGTATAATGCTACTATAAGGACAAAAAGCCAGAAATCTGTTTGGTATCTACGGCAAAGAGCTTTTCCCTTGTGAAAAGCCTTTCTGGCTCTGGCTGCAAGACAGAGCCAATCCCCTTTTAATGTACTTTCGGACGGAGAAAAAAGCTTCTTAAAGCGTTTGGTTGAAAACAGATTTTCGGCTGCCAAGAGATGGATACAGGAACCTCTGGGTCTGTGGTGGGGATCGCCGTAGGAGGCTTGCTTATAGCGGCCTTATTTCGGGCTGCATGGCCATCCTGCACGCTCTGTGCGATGGCGGGTTTTTGTCTGCTGTTAAGAACCCGTATTCACAACTATTCGACACTGTCTGAGCGGGTCTTTTGCCGGCCTGCCGCGTTGAAAAATCTTGCAATACACAAAGTATTGTCTGCATTTTTTCGCCTTGCAGGGCAGCAAAATCCCTCGCCCATCCGGCATCCTCTGATTATGGATACAGGTTCTAACAATCGGCACAGGGTATATACCTGTGCATTGCTTGCCATGATCACCATGATCGTCTACGTGTTCTCCGTTTGCTGGTGGTACTTATCCATAATTTCTTCCATACTGATATTTTGCAGACTTTTCTGTAAGTCCTCTCGGACATTTTGATAGGAAGAATCCAGTACACCATGAATGCTTCTCCCTACTGGACACAGGCAGGATGGAGATGCATGGATGCCAATCAGTTTATTGAGAAAATCCGGCTCAATTGCATTGCAGATACGATACAAAGTAATCTCGTCCAAAGAACAATTAAGCGTCGTACCACCAGTGCCAAACTTGACAGAGAGAATGCCGTCCTTTTTTAATGCACTGACGATATTCCGTATGGTTACAGGATTCACGCCAGTGGAGAGTGACAACAATTCACTTGTAACTTTCTTGCTTTCTCCATACTCACAAATAAAAACAAGACAATGTATGGCCACAGAGCATTTGGTACTTATGTGCATATGGCTATCCTCCCCGTTTCAACGCAATTGTATATCGGCTATGATATCACAAAAAAATTGCGGTGTAAATATTGACATTGCATCAGATGTGGAGTATACTCTTTGCGGTATAAATCTAAAAATTACACGTTGGAGGTACATGATATGAAATATGCACAACTGATTTTCAGCCCGACAGGCGGAACAAGAAAAGCGGCGGAGATGGTTACAGCGGAGTGGAGTCCGTCTGTAGAAAACATTGACCTAACAAATCCTGCTGTAAATTACTCGAAATACAAGATGGAAGCAGATGACCTTGTTCTGATTGCATTGCCCTCTTATGGTGGGCGTGTTCCTGGCCTCGCCGCTGAAAGACTGGCAAAGATTCCGGGTAATTCCGCAAAGTGTGTGTTGCTATGTGTATATGGTAACCGGGCTTATGAGGATACGCTGGTTGAAATGGCAGACGTGGCAAAAAAGGCTGGGTTCTCCGTTGTTGCCGCTATTTCCGCAGTTGCGGAGCACTCTATTATGCACCAGTATGCGTCTGGTAGGCCGAACCAAGAAGATGAGCGCCAGCTCAAGTCCTTTGCGAAAGTAATCCTTGAAAAATTCAAGGCAGGAACATTGGATGGAGGGCCGCAGATCCCAGGCAATCGACCTTACAAAAAGGCAGGGGATGCGAGCTTGGTCCCAAAGGCTGGTACAAGCTGTAACGGCTGCGGACTCTGCGCAGATAATTGCCCAGCAGGGGCAATCTCTAAAGAGAATTTGAAAACAGCGAATCCCAAGAAGTGTATCTCCTGCATGCGGTGCGTTGCGAGGTGTCCCCAAGGTGCCCGGAAGGTAAATGGTGCGTTGGTATCCGTTGCATCGCTGGCAATCAAAAAGGCTTGCAGCGAGAAGAAAGAAGCCGAACTTTTCATATAGTGGCAAAGCAGAGGGAATCGTTTGATTATTGCTGATGAATACTGAACAAGGGGGGATTTCACTCGGTGAAATCCCCCTTGACAAATGTTCTCTTGCCACTTTATGGAGATGCAGTGGAAGCACGCTGTCTGCCTGCACACCGGCGAGTATTTCCATGGGCCGTTTGAAACCACCGACAAGCAGCTTCCCATGATCCTGCTGATGAGCGAAGGCCGCACCCGCACACTGGATGAGCGCTGCCTGAAGTTCCTGAACACCTATGCCGAAAACTTTATCACCATCGACTTTGCCAAGATCAACAAGGGCCGGATCGACCCCAGCGTAGTGGAGTTTTTCAACCCTGTGGTGATGATTCCGGTGGAGCGTTACTATGTTTCCCAGATGGCGGAGCTGCGGGGCCACTCGATGGACGATCGCCGCTACATGTGGAAGGTAGAATATTAAGGCTTAATTTTCTTGTCTGGCTTGCTTTTTTCTTGTGCTTTTGTTATCTTATATAAATGGATGTTTTTTTCCATTCGCTTTAGATATACACAAGTAAGGAGTTTTAACCATGCTGGACGCGAAAACTGCTACCCCCTTGTACGTTCAATTGATCGAAATTTTAGAACGGCAGATTGCATTTGGAGAATTGGAAGCTGGGGAGCGGTTGCCATCTGAAAGTGAATTGGCCAAACAGTTCGGTGTTAGCATTATCACAGTGCGCAACGCAGTGGGAGAACTGTGCAAACGCGGGCTATTGGAGCGTAAACAGGGCAAGGGAACCTTTGTGCGGAAGGTGAAATACATGCGCGACAGCCGCACCCTGTCCAGCTTTACAGAGTCCTGCCGCGACCAGGGGATGATTCCCGGCGGGAGAACTCTGGAGAAGAGTACGGTTGTCCTCAACCCGAAAATAGCCCGCCGCCTGGAGCAGGCCCCTGGCAGCCAGGGGATCTACATGAGCCGTTTGCGATTTGCGGACCGGGAGCCGGTTATCATTGAGCGGAACTATTTTCCCATGAAATACGCTTTTTTGATGGAACAAGAATTTGATAACAACTCTTTGTTTGAGTTCCTGAAGGAAACCTATCAGGTGACGGTCACCCGCTCGGATAAAGAAATCGAGATGTGCCGCGCAACCAATACAGAGGCGGAGCTGCTCAAGGTCCCGGTAAATGCACCCCTGATTTTGGTAAAAAGTACGGCGTATGTCCAGACAGGCGAACCGATTTATGTAGGTACACAGGTGATGAACGGCGAACGGTTCACTCTTCAAATCACGCAGGGAATTGTGCTGTAACGCCGCAGCACAGACCCTTGTTTGCCGGAGTCCAACCAAAAGGAGGCTGACACGATGTACGCAGATATTTATTCCCATGAAGCAGAGGGGATCCAGTGTGTATTCGATAACAAAAAATGGGTCGTTTGCATCAAAAACTGGAAGCCCAACAACGATGTGGATCAGATTCAGTATCTGGAAATTCACCACGCGACAGATGAACAGTTCATCCTGGTAAAAGGCAAGGCGCTCCTGCTGGTTGCCAGCCGGGATGAAAAGGGTTTTGATATTCAGGTGATCCCGATGGAGCAGGGGAAGGTGTACAATGTCCCTCAGGACACCTGGTTCAACACGATTACCCAAAAGGACACAAAGCTGGTCTATGTTCAGGACGCTGGCACCACAGGAGAAAACAGTGAGTATCAGGACATGACAGCGGAAGAGTTGGAATCTGTACGGCGGACAGCCAAAGGGCTGCTGTAATATCCGGCTTTTTTTTAGAACCGAACTATAATGTTATAAAATAATATAGTTCATTTTAGAATCATATTTTGGAAGAGTTTTACGCGAAGTCAAATATTGTGAAGGGGAGGTATCCTCCATGGAGTTTACTTGCTACTCGATGCTGATTGATTTTACCATTGCGGCTATATTCCTATTCGTTGCAAAGCTCCTGCGCGAGAAGATCAAAATCCTGCAAAGCCTCTTTATCCCTGTCAGCCTGCTGGCCGGTTTCCTGGCCCTGATCGCAGGCAAGAACGGCCTGAAGCTGATCCAGTTCTCCGGCCAGGCTGGTTCTTATTCCGGTATGCTCATTATCGCTGTGTTCGTCTCCCTTGGCCTGAGAGGCTTTAACTTCTCCAAGGGCGGCATCAAGGAGAACTTCGACCGGATCGGCAGCTATTACTGCCTGCGCAACATCGGCTGGTGTTTCCAGTACAGCTTCCCCATCATTTTTTCTGTGCTGATCCTGGGCATTTTTGCGCCTGACCTGAATCCCGCTTTTGGGATGCTGATCCCCGCCGGTTTCCAGGGCGGCCACGGTACAGCCGCGGCTTTGGGCAATACCCTGGGCGGATTGGGCTGGGAAGCCGCCAATGACCTGGGCATGACCAGCGCTACCATCGGTATCCTGACCGGTATCTTCGGCGGTATTGCCCTGATTAAACTGGGTACCATAAAGGGCTATACAAAGTTTGTCAAAGACTTTACCCAGCTTCCGAATGATATGCGCACCGGACTGATTGAGGAGGGCAACCGCCCTGCCCTGGGTGAAGAGACCGTCTCCCCGATGGCCATTGATCCTCTGGCCTGGCACCTGATGCTGATCCTGATCCCTACTGGCCTGGGCTATCTTTTGACCAATTACCTCCAGGACCTCACCGGGTATGGCCTGCCCAGCTTCTCCATCGGCTTCCTGGTCGCCATCGTGTTCCACTTTGTGCTGAAAGCGATAAAGGCTGATAAATATGTGGACAACCGGATCGTCAGCCGCATGGGAAGCTGCTGCACCGATTTCCTGGTCTTCTTCGGCGTGGCTACCATCAACATCCCGGTGGTGTTGGAGTACATCGTTCCTTTCTCCCTGCTGATGCTGTTCGGTATCGTATGGGTTGTGATCCACTTTGCAGTGATCGCCCCCCGTCTGCTCAAGCAGGAGTGGTTCGAGCGCGGGATCTATGTCTACGGCTACTCCACCGGCGTTACCGCGATCGGTATGGCGCTGCTGCGCATCGTCGATCCCGAGAACAAGAGCTGTACCTTGGATGATGCCGCGATCGTCACACCCATTGAGTCGATTATTGAGGTTTTTGCGCTGGCCTATGTCCCTGTGGCCTGTGTGCAGGGCAACTGGGTCATCGGTGTGGCACCTATCCTGATTTACATGGCAGGTTTGATCGTTGCCAGCCTCATCTTCCGGTGGTGGCATAAGCATCCCCGCAGTGTTTTTGACGAATCCCTGTTGGAGAAGAGATAATCGGGAGGTGACAGCATGGGCGCACTGCGCATGGAACAACTCAGCGGCATGAACCTGCATTACCAGCACCATAGCCTGGAGTATTTTTTGGATCAGCAGGTTGCGCTGGGGATCAAAAATGTGGAACTTTGGGGCGCCTCTCCCCATCTGTATGTGGACGATGCTTCGCCGGAACGGCTCCACTATGTCCGCAAGGCCATCAAGAGCCGGGGCCTGCATTTGATCTGCTACACGCCGGAAACGGTGGTATACCCTATCAATATTGCGGCAGAGGAGGAACATATCCGTTGGCGCAGCCTGCAATACCTGTCCCGGGCAATCGAAATCGCTGCGGAACTGGGCTGTGGACGGATGCTGCTTACCCCGGGATGGGGATATGTGGAAAGCGGCAGGGAAAAGTCGATGCCCTATGCGCTCCAATCCATAGAGGTTCTGACCAGAAAGGCGGAAAAGGAGGGTGTTATCCTAGCGCTGGAGCACTTGTCCCCCATCAGCTCCAACCTGATTAACACCGCAGCCGATTTGAAAATGGTATTGGGTCAGATTCCAAGCCCCAACCTGAAGGCCATGCTGGATACCTGTCAGGTATGCCTGGTTGGGGAACATGTCCGGGACTACTTTGAAGCCCTGGGGAAAGACCTGATCCACATCCATATTGTGGACGGCATGCCGGGCGGGCATCTGGCTTTCGGTGATGGAACCATTCCCCTCCAGGAATTTGTGGAAACCATCGGGGCCTATGGCTACACGGGTTTCCTTTCCATGGAAATTTCCGATCGCCGGTATTTTGAAAAGCCCGAACTTGCTGACAAACAGTCCATGGACCTGTTCCGCAAATGGATTGGATGAGGAACTTGCAAGCGCTACTCTATCTCTACGAATATGGCGGAAGGCAGGGCGATCCAAGCTCTGTCTTTCGTCGTTGTTGGCCGTATCATCAACGGCAGAATCAAACGTGATTTATGGAGGCACCGTATGAAAACATTGAAAACAACGCAGATCGCCAGTTCAAACTATCACTATATCAAATACAGCCTCCCCTATTTTCTGGATTCCATGGCGAGGCTGGACCAGCATCTGATTGAATTTTACGCCGCAAGCCCTCATCTGAGCATCGAGGATGCTACATACGCAACCGTGAATGACCTGAAACGGGAATTGGATGCCCGGGAGATTAGGGTATGCTGTCTGACACAGGAGCAGTGCGTCTATCCGATCAACATAGCCTGCGAGGATGACGCCATCCGGGAGCGCAGTGTCCAGACTTTTTTCAAGACCATCGAATTTGCGGCACAGCTGCAAGCGCCATATGCACAAATCGTCTGCGGGAGGGGCTATTTTGACAACCCGGAGGAAGATGCATGGAAGCGCAGTGTACAGTCGATGGCCCGCATTGTGGATAAAGCGGAACGGTACGGCGTGACGATGGTGATTGAGGCCGCCAGCTATAACACAACCAACGTGGTATACGACAGCCCGCGGATTCGCCGGATGCTGGACGAGATAAGCAGCCCAAATCTAAAATGTATGCTGGATACCTGCGCAGTGGCCATGGCGAAAGAGGATATCCGGGAGGACCTGGCACTCCTTGGCGCGGATATGGTTCACCTGCATTTTGCGGATGGGACGCCGTTGGGACATCTGATCCCCGGCGAAGGGAACCTCCCGCTATTGGACTATTTGAACGCTTTGGATGAGTTCGGATATACAGGGGCAATCCCATTTGAAATTTATAACCGCCTGTATGATTTCGACCCGGAGGAAACGATGAAAAAGTGCCTGGCATATTTGACGCGGGCGATCAATGGTTGATCCGTTAGAAGTCCTTTTAGGGGCAATTCTCCCAGCCGCCATGCGGCTGGGAGAATTGTCTGCCATGATTGCGGAAAGAGATGAGCTTTATGACAAAAAAGGAACAGCATACGATTGACATGTGCAGCGGAAGCCTGCCGGGCAAAATTTTGCTCTTTGCCCTGCCTCTGGCCGCCTCGAGGCTGTTGCAGCTGTTGTTCAATGCCGCAGACATTGTGGTGGTCGGCAAATTCGTAGGCAAGGAGGCACTGGCGGCTGTAGGTTCCAATACAGCGTTGATCAATCTGTTGATTTCCATCTTTGTAGGGCTGTCGATTGGTACGAACGTAACCTTGGCGAGAGATATTGGGGCCAAACAGATGGATGCGGTACGGCGGGGCGTGCATACCTCCGTCTGTCTTGCTTTATTCAGCGGGGTTGTTCTGATGGTATTCGGCATGTGCGTTGCTCCGCAGCTCCTGCGGTGGATGGACTCTCCGGACGATGTGATCGACCTGGCTTCCCTGTATCTGCGGATCTATTTCCTTGGAATGCCCGCCACTATGACCTATAACTTCGGCGGTGCGGTACTGTCTGCGCAGGGGGATACCCGGCGTCCGCTGTACGCGTTGTTTCTTGCGGGAGTTGCCAATGTGGCAATGAATCTGCTGTTTGTCATAGGCATGGGCCTGGGAGTAGCCGGTGTTGGCTTTGCTACCGCGATCTCTCAATATATTTCTGCGGGACTGGTGTTGTGGTTCCTGGCCCAGGAGCAGGACGCGATTCGCTTGGACTTCCGCCAGCTGCGGATGGACCCGGAAATTGTCCGGCGCATTTTTCGGGTGGGTTTGCCCGCTGGTTTTCAGGGGATGGTGTTCGAGCTGTCCAACGTAGTCATTCAATCTACAGTGAATACGTTTGGCTCCACCATGATGAGCGGGACTGCTGCCTCGCAAAATATCGAGGGATTTGTTTTCGCCATGATAAACACGTTTTACCAGGCTGCAATGACCTTCACCAGTCAAAACTATGGTGCGGGGAAATATGAGCGCGTGGACAAAGTGACGGTTTACTGTCAAATCTTTACGGTTGCGACTGGCCTGATTTTAGGAAACCTGATGTTCTATTTTGGCCATGACCTCATTGCAATTTATGTACAGCCGGGCCCGGAACAAGAAGCGGTGATTCAAGCGGGATTGATCCGCATGGGCCATGTCGGGCGGCTATACGCCTTGTGCGGTATTATGGACACGATGGTTGGTTCTCTGCGCGGCCTGGGCTGCTCTGTGGTGCCCATGCTTGGCTCGCTGGTCGGTTCGTGCCTGCTGAGGCTTGTGTGGGTTTATACCATTTTCCCACGCAATCCGACGCCTGAAACCCTGTTTCTGTCCTATCCGGTCACATGGATTGTTACCGCGGTCTTCCAGATTGGGGTTTATCTGTTTATTCGAAAAAGTATTTTTGAAAAAGTGTAAGGCGAAATCACTGCCTAAAGTTGATGCAGAGCTTGAGGGCAAATCTGCTCTGGAAGTTTCCCCTGAACGCATCATAAAAACAGGAGAGCCGCCCTAAATCTGCTTAACTGCGCAATATGCCGGGACTTCACACATATAATGGTAGCGGATGGGATTCCAATACGCCCCCTGCGCAGGGCTGCTTAGGAGGTACGGCTATGGCTGGTCTCAAAGAGGAATACACGGACATGAAAGGCCGGAGACATCGTGTAGAGCATCTTACTGTTCATGCGGAAGATTCGGCCGATCGGGAACGGGTCAAGGAGGAACTGTTTCTTGCTTTGACCAGCGCGGAAAAGCGGATTCCCGCATCATAAACAGATATCGTTTACCATTCGGGAACTGGTCAAATGGCAATCATCCTGTATGCCCGCAGATCCGTGGAACGTGAGAACAGCATCAGCTGCGAAACCCAGCTTGCATATTGCAGATCGGTTATCAAGCCCGATGAACAGGACGAGAAGGTATTTACCTTTGTGGACAATGGCTTCTCCGGCGGCAACGTCAACCGCGACGGCTTCCAGAAAATGATGAAGCTGGTGCGGCAGGGGAAAGTGAAGAAGGTTATCGTTTATAAGCTGGACCGTATCAGCCGCTCACTGTCAGACTTCGTGAATATTTTGCAGGAGTTCAAGGAGCACAGGGTAGAATTTGTGTCCTCGCAGGAATCCTTTGACACGTCCTCGCCTTATGGGGAGATGCTCGTCAAGCTCCTGATGGTATTTGCCGAGTTTGAGCGTACATCCATTATCAACCGTGTCACCCAGGCGTACGCCCACCGCAGCGAAATGGGATTCTATATGGGCGGCAGGCGGCCCTACGGGTTTGAGTTGATACCAACCGTCATCCATAATGTCAAAACCAAGAAGCTGAATCCCATCCCCGATGAGGCGGAGCAGGTACGGTACATTTTCGAAGCCTACGCCCGGGAGAACCTGTCCCTGCGGCGGCTCCAGGACACTCTGGTGGCTGAAGGCAAGCAGCCCTTGAACGGAAGCAGCTGGACAACGGCAAAGCTGTCCACGCTCCTGAAGAACCCGATCTATGTCAAGGCTGACTCTGATGTGTACGACTATTATGACTGCCGCGGCGTTCAGATGGTTACGGACGTGTCTCTGTTTACCGGGGAGAACGGTGCGCAGCTTTATGGCCATACCAAGCATGACTCCGGAAACGCGGATTGGTCGGATATGAAGCTGGTGCTTCTGACCCATCCCGGTATTGTAAGTTCCGGCATCTGGCTAAAATGCCAGCACAAGCTGGAGCAGAACCGGAAGATTGGCAACAGCGTCAGCAACTCCACCAGTTGGCTGGCCGGGAAGGTGGTCTGTGAGAAGTGCGGCCATACGATGACCACCATCAAGGGGAGGATCAATAAGCGTGGGGAGATACGGCGGTATTTCAACTGCACCGGAAGGTCTCATAAGAAAACCTGCACCGGGCCAAAGGTGACGATCTATGCCGGGGATTTGGAGGATATGATCTGCGAATGCATCTCCGCAAAGCTGGAGGACCTGAAAGAGACGGAGTGTACGCCCCAAAAGGGCAATGCGGCAGGGATCAACGATCTGAAGCTGAAAATCAGGGCCATTGAGAGGTCGGAGAAACAGCTCCTGGATGTCATGTTGGCGGGTGGATTCAACGATGCTCTTCTGACACTGGCAAATCAGAGAGCCGTCCAGCTCGAGCGGGATCGATTGGCGCTGCATCAGCGTATAGAAGCCCAAAAGAGCAGGAGGGCAACGGGCATCGCTGTCAATCTGGCCCAGTTATGGAGAACCGCCGGCGATAAGCGGAAGAAAGCGGTTGCTATGGCGATGATACATAAAATCTTTATCAGCGAGGACGGCAGCACGAAGGTGCTTTGGAACCTATAACAAAACGCCAGGGCAGAGCGCCCTGACGTTTTTTTGAGAGCAGGCTAACATCCCAAAAGAGGACAGCTTCTTATAAATCCGGCATTTTAGCTCCCTGCTGATGATTGAAAAGTGTATGAGTGTGTGGTAATATAATCTTGCAAATAGGCGGTGTGTTTATCAGTGCCCCCCAAAATGCAACGTATTTGTGGGAAATGTAAAAAATGAGTTTGAGCACAGAAAGAGGGATGCGCTATGGGACTTATTAAAGCTGGATTAGGTGCGCTTGGCGGTACACTTGCAGATCAATGGAAAGAGTATTTTTATTGTGAAGCGATGGACAAGGACGTCATGGTCACCAAGGGCAGGAAACGCACAGGCTCCCGTTCCTCTAACACCAAAGGGAATGACAATATTATCTCAAATGGCAGCGTGATTGCGGTTGCTGACGGACAGTGCATGATGATTGTAGAACAGGGCAAGGTTGTGGAGCTGTGCGCAGAGCCGGGGGAATTTCAATATGACACGTCCACAGAGCCGAGCATTTTTGCCGGAAGCCTTGGCAGCAGCATACTGGGGACGTTTCAGACGATTGGCAAGCGGTTCACCTTCGGAGGTGATACCGGGAAGGACCAGCGGGTGTATTACTTCAATACCAAAGAACTGATCGACAACAAGTTTGGCACGCCGAACCCAATCCCGTTCCGTGTAGTAGACTCCAAGATCGGGCTGGATGTGGATGTCTCCATCCGCTGTTCCGGCGTTTATTCCTATAAAATCGCGAATCCGATGCTGTTTTATGCCAATGTCTGCGGCAATGTGGAGCAGGAGTATACGCGTGATGAGCTGGATGGCCAGCTGAAAACAGAATTTATCAGCGCGCTGCAGCCTGCGTTCGGAAAACTTTCCGATCTGGAATTGCGCCCGAACCAGATTGTCGCACATAACACCGACCTCGAGAACGCAATGAATGCTGTACTTTCGGCAAAATGGGGCGAACTGCGCGGGTTGAAAGTGGTCAGTATCGCGCTCGGCTCGGTCACTTTGCCGGAAGAAGATGCGCAGATGATCAAGGAGCTCCAGCGGACAGCGGTTTTGCAAAACCCGAATATGGCCGGGGCGACTTTAGTCGGCGCACAGGCAGATGCCATGAAAGCGGCGGCTTCCAACTCTGCGGGCGCCATGGCTGGTTTTATGGGGGTCGGGATGGCGATGAATGCGGCGGGCGGCATGAATGCACAAAACCTGTTCGCTATGGGACAGCAGCAGGCAAAGCAGCAAACTGCGTCACAGACGGGGGCATGGAAATGTTCCTGCGGGGCAACGGCATCAGGAAAATTCTGCCCCGAATGCGGCGCGGCAAAGCCTGTGGCGCGTGACGGATGGAAATGTTCCTGCGGGGCAACGGCGTCAGGCAAATTCTGTCCGGAGTGCGGCGCGGCAAGACCTGTGAATCCGGACGGATGGAACTGCTCCTGCGGAGCAGTGAACAAAGGGAAGTTTTGCCAGAACTGTGGGGCGAAGAAACCGGCGGCGGCACCTCTCTATCAATGTGACAAGTGCGGATGGGAACCGGAAGACCCCCTGCATCCGCCGAAGTTCTGCCCGGAATGCGGGGACCCGTTCGATGAGAAGGATGCGCGTTGATGGGATAGAGGCAGGTTCGGGAAGCGATTCTTTTTAATCAAGAGAGGTGGAGACGGTGGCTGTAATACAGGAATATAAATGTCCCTGCTGCGGCGGTGCGATTGCTTTTGACAGTACCATACAGAAGATGAAGTGTCCTTACTGTGATACAGAGTTCGAGATGGAAACGCTGGCAGACTACGACAAAGAACTGAAAAGCGAACAGCCGGATGACATGAATTGGGAGCCTGTTTCCGGTGAGGAATGGCAGAATGGAGAAATGGATGGGCTGCGTTCCTATGTTTGCAAATCCTGCGGCGGCGAAATTGTGGGGGACGAAAATACAGCGGCTACCGCCTGCCCGTTCTGCGGCAACCCTGTCGTTATGATGGGACAGCTTTCAGGCGCGCTGAAACCGGATTATATCATCCCGTTCAAGTTGGATAAAAAGGCAGCAAAGGAGGCGCTTCGGAAGCATTATGAAGGCAAGCGCCTGCTTCCGAAAGTGTTCAAGGATGAAAACCATATTGATGAGGTCAAAGGTGTATATGTGCCATTCTGGCTGTTTGATGCAGAGGCTGATGCCAATATGCGCTATAAGGCGACCCGGATCAGGTCCTGGAGCGACAGCCAGTACCATTACACAGAAACCAGCTATTTTTCGGTAAGCAGGGGCGGGCGCATTGGGTTTGCGCGGGTTCCTGTTGACGGCTCCGAGAAGATGCCGGATGATTTGATGGAATCCATTGAGCCCTTTGACTTCTCGGAAGCGGTGGATTTTCAAACAGCGTATCTGGCGGGCTATCTGGCGGATAAATATGATGTGGATGTCGAGCAGAGCATGAAGCGCGCCAATGAGCGGATCAGGAAAAGCACAGAGGAAGCTTTTGATGCAACGGTGCAAGGTTATGCAACGGTTATAAAAGAAGCAGGCAGCATCCAGCTGTGCAACAGCAAGGTGAAATATGCGCTTTACCCTGTCTGGCTTCTCAGCACCAAATGGAATGGCCAGAATTACCTCTTTGCCATGAATGGGCAGAGCGGGAAGATGGTGGGGAACCTGCCGCTGGATAAATCGGCATATCGGAAATGGCTGTTTGGCCTGACAGGCATAATAGGCGCGGCAGTGTTTGCTGCCTCCTATCTGTTTTGGCTGTTGTAAGGGGGGCTGAGGATGAAAAAGGGATTCTGCGGTGTCTTTCTCACGCTGTTTTTATGCATCGCTTTGGTGACCCCCGTGTTCGCCGAGCCAGGTCTGCCGCGGCTTATAGACGAAGCGGAGCTGCTTTCCGCCGGTGAGGAAGCTGCCTTATTAAGCCAGCTGGACGAGGTCAGCGAGAGACAGGAAGTGGACATCGTAGTGGTTACGGCCAATTCCCTGTCGGGGGCGTCTGCCAGGGAATATGCCGATGATTTCTACGATGATAGCGGCTATGGTTTCGGAGAGGACCGGGACGGCATCCTCTTCCTCATCAGTATGAAAGAACGGGAATGGTACATATCAACCAGGGGATATGGAATAACGGCGGTTACTGACGCGGGATTGGAGTACATGTCCGAACAGTTTCTGGGTGACCTGAGCGAAGGCAGCTATGCATCGGCGTTTACGACCTTTGTCCGGCTGTGTGATGACTTTATAACGCAGGCAAGGACGGACATGCCGTATCAAACAGGGCGTCTTCCGAAGGAGCCGTTCGAAGTGTTTGGCAGCCTTGTAACTGCATTGGCGGTCGGTTTTGTGATTGCATTGGTTGTGACAGGGCTGATGAGGACGCAGCTGAAGACAGTGCACAGGCAGTCGATGGCAGGGAACTATATCGAAACTGGCAGCATGCGCTTAACAAGGGAGAAAGATCTGTTCCTGTATAGAAATATTGTCCGTACTAAAAAAGTGAAAGACCCGCCCAAAAGCAGTTCGGCGACGCACACCTCATCTTCGGGTGCAAGACACGGCGGTGGCGGCGGGAGATTTTAAAAGGCACACTGGATATGGGAATAAAGCCCCCATATCCAGTGTGCTTTTGGGAGCTGGCGGATGCCATGCTGTTAAGTATCTTCTGTAGGCTGCCGCCCACGGGGAATAAAATCTGCTTAAACCAGTACGGTTTGCTTCGCCGAAGTTAGCAATTTAAGTAAGAACCCGTATTCACAACCATACACAAAGTATTGTCTGCATTTTTTCGCCTTGCAGGGCAGCAAAATCCCTCGCCCATCCGGCATCCTCTGATTATGAATACAGGTTCTAAATGATCCTGTGCGCCGCAGCCACGTAAAAGGGGATCAGGCGCTGTTTCTATGAATGCTTGCTGCCGCTGTGGGGAACTTTCAAAAGATTATTTCAGCCGATATCGGGACTTTGAACCGGATTGCGGAGAACACCGCCCGCCGGGAATGGAAAACCCTCGGCGCGACCGGGCCTCACCCAGCCATGATGATATGCAGTCGTTTTATGAGGACGGTTCAGCGAGGATGCTTGCTTTTGATGACCGGTACCTCTACGAAATCCGACATCCGGAGCGGATGCCGCCGCGCGCGGAATACGACGCTGTAATTTCGAAGGCGTGGCAAAACAAGTGGAAGCTGTTGGAACAGACGGGGATTCCGGAAAGCGAATATGAGGATCAGGTTGTCCACACGGTCATTCGAACCGCCTGTGAACAGCTGGGCATCTACTATGAGAGGAGAAAACGCAGATGACCGAGTATGAGCGTCGGCAGCAGGAGCTGGATGAACAGTTTACGCGGGAATTAGAGCAGTTGAGCGCGGACAGCGCCGTCATCGAGGAGCAGATTAAAGAGGAGTGGTACAAGACCCACAAACGCGGATTGGGGCGTGACGGCGGTCCGGCAGAGCAGCTAAAGGCACTTTTACAAGAAGACATAAAAAAATTCATACAGATCAAACGGAAGTATGAAGCGATGGGTCTGGACTTGGAAGCGCGCAGAAGGAGGAACGCGGATGAATGAACTGATCGAGTATCGCTGCAAAGGAACCTATCGCGGAAAGCTGTGCAGGAAACTGCTCTGCCGCGCATCCCCGGGGCATCAGATTGAAGTGCGGTGCGACCGATGCAAACAGATGAACGTCTTCGGGGAACCGGAGGATACAAAACCGAATCAGCAAGAGCGTCACGAGCGCCGGTAAACCTGTATGGGGGCACCGGCGTTTTTTATATCTTTTTTTGCCGGCAGGCGTAAAAATGCAATTTTGCCGGAGGGCGTAAACCTTGAAAGGAATTGTTATGGACGAAAACCAAGTGAACACACCAGACACAGCCGGCCAGGCACAGCAGGAGCCGGAGCAGCAGACAACCGGGGAAAAAACCACAGGTTATCAAGTGGCGCGGGGCACTCTCGGTGTCTATCGCGGAGCTGGAACTGGATGGGACGGTAAAAGCTATGTTGACGATTGGAAAATCGTCTGTACCGGAAACGATCGACGGACTACCGGCGGCCTGAACATCAAACAACGGAGGTTGGATATATGCTTTTGAACAATGGGAGAGAAGAGTTTGAACTGTCCTACACAATCGGAGAACTCACGAGACTGAAAAAAGTCTGGACAGCAAAAATCTGCGGAAGGAGCTATTGAAAGCGGTTAAATACGATTGCCCCCCTTTATGCGACGTTACACACCGAGTATAAATGCTGAAAAGTTCAGGGGTTTACGATGTTCTGGGCAGCTCATAATTTATGGATAAGTAAGGTACAAAAGGAACGGACGATCCGGATCGCCCGTTCCTTTTTCTATTCCGGCCGGCTGTAAATCTCGTCGATGCGCTGCTGGATGCATCTTCCAGCGCGTTCGAGGCTCAGCTGTTCGGTGACAGATCGTTTGGCGTTCTGGGAGATCTGCTGGTAAAATGCCGGATCCTGCCAGAGCTTCTGCATGGCTTCAGCGGCCTGCTCCAGGTCTGCATCCGCCCAGCGGTTCCCAGCTTTGTATGGGCCATAATCCTCTTCAATCGGAACCAGCGAATAGTCGATCATGCAGGCGGTTTCCTGGCTCATGAATTCGGTATTGGCCGACCAGTTGGTGGCAACCACAGGGGTCCCGAGCAGCATTGCTTCCGCCAGAGCCAGACCGAACCCTTCCGCGCGGTGCAGGGAAACGAGCACATCCACACAGCTTACCAGGCTATTCACCTGGACTTTGGTTAAAATATCAGAAATCAGATAGATATTCCGATATCCCTGGAAGCTGGCCCGGAGCATGTCCAGATCCGCCTGCTGGGGGTTGTTTACCTTGATGACCAGCCCCACCTCCGGATTCTCGACCGGGAAAGCCCGCTTATAGGCGGCGATAACCCCCAACGGGTTTTTACGCTGGATGGTGCTGTTGCAGTCATACATGGTGAGGTAGAGGAACTGGTTTTCCGGGAGGTGGAACCAGCTGCGTGAACAGGCGGCGTCGGTTGGAGCACTGATCGCATAAGGGACTGTTCGAACAGGAAGAGAGGTTTTTTTGCGGATGCTTTCGCTGACAAACTCCGCAGGGGTCCATATTTCGTCCAGCAGCCCCATGCAGAGACACCACTCATCCGGGAATTCCTCCAGTTCCCAAAGCCAGAAGCCGATGTTATAGTGCTGCGCCCACATAGACGCCGGAAGCTGAAAGTAGGCGGCAACCAGCTCGGAGGGGTTGATGTGGATGAGATTGATATTGAACGGGACCGTATTGGTGATTTTTGAATCCCATGTAGAATCGGAATGGCGCATCTGGCCGATCTGATCGACGTTGTAGATCGTAAACGCCGCGCCGCTCTGCGCCAGTGCATCCGCAACCAGCCGGCAGCTCTGTCCCAGCCCGATCTCCCCTTTGATGTAACCGATCAGATTGACACCGTCGGGAGCGGCGGAGCGGCAGAACCGGTGCTGGAAGGAAGAGAGCACGACCGCCAGCTTTCTCCGTGTAGCCCATGGCTGCACCCGCTTGAGGAGCGCAGATGGAACGATTTTTTTTAAAAAAGGCTTGCAGGCGGTTACGATCCTCCACAAAAAACGAAACACAGAATGATGCATAAAACCTCCATGGAAAAGAGATGGGATTTAGCGGGCCGTATGGGTTGCAATTTCGACCGTGTTCAAGTATAATCATAAGTATATCTGAAAATTCGCAAAAGCGCAAGCAGCGGCCCATTTGAAACCATTTTTATGAAAAGGTCTGCCAGTCTGCTCAAAGGCCGCGGCGTTGGGGACAGGGTTCCTGCCGCCGCGTGTATATGGCGGAATACGCCATCCGGAAAAGCGCTTTTTTGAGGGTGTCCTGGTCCTGGCTGGTCAGAGCGGAGAGAGGGGTTTTGGGTAAAAATCCCCCTGATATAAAGATTATGGGACAAACCCTCAAGCGAACCTTTCAACAACCAGGAAGAGAAAAATACAGGTCTGCCCAGGGAAACCCGGGCAAAGCCGGCTGGTTTTGCCTTTCCGGACAGGCTCAGTAAGTAAGGGGCGTTTTCATGAAGACAACAGCAGTGATTATGGCAGGAGGAAAAGGAGAGCGTTTCTGGCCCAAGAGCAGGAGCAGCTTTCCGAAACAGTTCCTTTCGTTGACGACCGACGGAAAAACCATGCTCCAGCATACGGTAGAGCGTCTGCTGCCGGTGGTGGACCTCGGTGATGTTTATATCGTGACAAATCAGGATTATGTGGAGATCGTAAAAGAGCAGATGCCCGAGCTGCCGCCAGAGAATATCCTCGCGGAGCCGATGGCAAGAAACACCGCCCCCTGCATCGGTCTGGCGGCGGCGGTGATCCAGTCAAAATACGAGGATGCGGTGATGCTGGTCCTCCCTTCCGACCATCTGATCAAGTATACCGAGATGTATGTGGACACCCTGCGGCAGGCGATCGATCTTGCGCAGGAGGGGGAGAACCTTGTAACACTGGGGATCACCCCGACCTATCCGGAAACCGGGTACGGATACATCAATTTTGTCAGGGACGAGGCCAACAAGCAGCGGGGGATTTACAAGGTCAACCGGTTTGTGGAAAAGCCGGATATCGACACCGCGAAAGAATACCTCAGTTCGGGACAGTACCTCTGGAACAGCGGCATGTTCATCTGGAAGCTCTCCACGATTCTGGAAAAGTTCAGGCAGTTCATGCCCGATACCTATGCGGGCCTGGTCAGAATCCGGGATGCGGTCGGACAGAAAAATTTTGATCTGGTCCTGAAAACCTGCTTTGCCGGGTTCCAATCCGAGTCGATCGACTACGGCATCCTGGAAAAAGCGGAGAATATCTATACCATCCCGGGCACCTTTGGCTGGGATGACGTGGGAAGCTGGCTCTCCCTCGAGCGCATCAACCGGACCAATGAATTCGGAAACATGGTGCAGGGGGATGTTGTCACGATCAAAACCAAAAATACAACGATTGTCGGCGGGTCAAAGCTGATCGCCGCTGTAGGGCTTGAGGACATGGTGATCGTTGATACCGAAGATGCACTTCTGGTCTGCGCCAAAGACGCGGCTCAGGACATTAAAAAGGTGATCGAAAACCTGAAAATCTGCAACCGCAATGAACTGATTTAGTAAAGGGGAAAAGAAAATGAAACATGCGTTGATTACTGGGATTACCGGGCAGGACGGGTCCTATCTTTCGGAACTGCTGCTGGAAAATGGCTATGAAGTTTATGGGATCATGCGCAGGAAGAGCGTCGTGGATTACGGGAATGTGGAGCATATCAAGGACCGGCTCCACTTTATCTATGCGGACATGACCGACGTGGTTTCGCTCATCAATGCGATGAAAATTTCGCAGGCGGATGAGGTGTATAACCTGGCGGCACAGTCGTTTGTGGCTACGAGCTGGGAACAGCCGATCGCCACCGCGGAGATCGACGCGGTAGGCGTCACCAACATGCTTGAGGCGATCCGCACCGTGAATCCCAAATGCCGTTTTTATCAGGCCTCCACTTCTGAAATGTTCGGATTGGTGCAGGAGATGCCGCAGACCGAGAAAACCCCGTTTTACCCCAGAAGCCCCTACGGAGTCGCAAAACTCTACGGGCACTGGATCACGAAAAACTATCGGGAAAGCTTTGGGCTGTACGCCTGTTCGGGCATCCTGTTCAACCACGAGTCGGAGCGGCGCGGGAAAGAGTTTGTGACCCGTAAGATCACCGATGCAGTCGCCCGGATCAAGCTGGGGGTGCAGGAGTCCCTGGAGCTGGGGAACATGGACGCCAAACGCGACTGGGGGCATTCCAAGGACTATGTGCGCGCCATGTGGCTGATGCTGCAGCAGGAGTCTCCGGACGATTATGTGATCGCGACGAATGAAACCCGCACCGTCCGCGAATTTGTGGAAACCGCATTCCGCCATGTCGGGATTACGGTCGAATGGCAGGGAGAAGGCGTCAACGAGATCGGAAAGGATGCGGCGACCGGAAAGACCATCGTGAAGGTGAACCCGAAATTCTTCCGTCCTGCGGAGGTGGAAATCCTGCTAGGGAATCCCGCAAAAGCGGAGGGGAATCTGGGCTGGAAACGGGAAATCCCGTTCAGTGAACTGGTTGAGCGTATGGTAAAGAATGATATGGAGCTGGTCGGGAAAGAAATCCGGCTCAACGCCATCTGAAACCGCTGCCTGCGGGCCTTTAATAGCTGTTTTTAAAATCTGAAAAAGCGTTGGAGGTGGATTTGTCATGAAAGCGTTAATCATTGGGGCGGCGGGGTTTGTCGGGCACTATTTGATCAGCCATCTGCGCGATGCGTGTAACTGGCAGGTCAGTGCCACCAAGCTCAAACATGAGGAGGTCCCTGGCCAGGGGATCAGCCTGTTTGATCTGGATATTCTGGAGATAGGGCAGATCAGGACCCTGCTGGAGCAGGTGCGTCCGGATTGTATTTTCCATCTGGCGGCACAAAGCTCGGTCGCCCTGTCCTGGAAGAATCCGGCTTTGACAGCGGATGTGAACATCAAGGGGGTTATCAATCTGCTGGATGCGGCCCGCGCGCTGGATTACAGGCCCAGGATCCTGTTGATCGGGTCGGGCGAAGAATACGGGCATGTGAAACCGGAAGAAATCCCGATTCAGGAGGAAAACAACCTGCGTCCCGGGAACATCTACGCCGCGACCAAGGCGTGTCAGAACATGATCGGGAAAATCTATGCGGACGCCTATGGGATGGATATCATCCGGGTACGGGCGTTTAACCATATCGCGCCGGGACAGGCGCCGATCTTTGTGGTTTCGGATTTCTGCAAACAGGTCGCGGAGATCGAAGCCGGGATCCGGGAACCGGTCATTTCGGTCGGGAACCTCAGCGCCAAACGGGATTTTACGGATGTCCGTGACGTAGTTCGTGCATACCGGCTTTTGATGGAGAACGGCAGGCCCGGGGAGCTTTACAATGTCGGGAGCGGCCATGCGGTGGCCATCCAGGAGATATTGGACCAGATATTGTCCCTGTCGAATCAGAAGATAGAAGTCCGGGTGGACAGCAGCCGGATGCGCCCGGCCGATGTGCCGATCATTGAGGCGGATATTTCAAAGCTGTGTGCGGATACCGGATGGGAGCGGCAGATTGCACTGGAACAAACCATCCGGGAGATCGTAGAGGATTGGAGAAACAAGGTCAAGGCGGGATAAACTGTCTTGAAAGAAAAAGGACGCGGAAGAGAAATCCGCGTCCTTTTTGGTTTTCCGATCGGATATGCCGCCGCAAAGCTGGCTTTTGTTCAGTGGCTGCAATTCTTTTTTTCAAAGAATTCCTGTAGGGAGAACGAACCTTCGGCGGCATAGCCCAGTTTGTTGAGCGAATGGCGCAGTTCTGCCGGAAGCCGGCCGCCCAGCCGGGCTGCTGCGACCCCGTTCCGGAGCTGTGCCGCGAACGCCGCGCGCGCCATCCCGTCGATCAATGGGAGGTCGGTGCGCCGGCCAGTGTCCGCCCCTTCAAGCACCACGCATCCCTCCTCAAGGGTGAATACGGCGGTTGCGAGCACCTCATCCTTCTGAAAGGCCGCGTAGGCGAACACGTTTTTTCCATCCAGCCCGAAGCTGCCGCATACCCGCGCGGAAAGCCGCGGATCGGATAATCTGCGAATCTGAAACATCCTGCACCTCCATCCTATTTCGCCGCCGCATTGCGCAGGGCAGCGACCTCGGAAGGCTTCAGCTCCCGCCAGTGTCCCGGTTGGAGCATCCCCAGCTTGAGCGGGCCGATCGAAGTGCGTTTGAGCCGCGCGACCTCCAGCCCGACTGCCTCGCACATCCGGCGCACCTGCCGGTTGCGCCCCTCCTGGATCGTGATCTGGAGTACGACCCGGCCCTCTCCCTTCTCGAGCACCAGGACGGTGGCCGGCAGGGTCATCCGACCGTCGAGCATCACGCCCGCGGCCATCTGCGCCGCCTGTTCATCGGTGATTCCCGGACGGGCGGTCACCCGGTAGGTTTTGGAAATGTGGTTGGACGGATGCATAATCAGGTTGGCGAAGTTCCCGTCGTTTGTGAGCAGAAGCAGACCTTCGCTGTTGCGGTCGAGCCTGCCCACCGGGTAGACCCGCATGGGCAGGTCTTTCACCAGATCGGTGACGCACCTGCGCCCCATCTCATCCGAGGTGGTAGTGACATAGCCGCGCGGTTTATGCAGCATGACGTAACAGTTTTTCTTTTTGCGCTGGAATACGATCCGCTTTCCATCGACCGCGATGATGTCGCGGTTGGGGTTGACCGGGTTGCCCAGCTGGGCGGGATGCCCGTTGACAGTGATCCGTCCGTTTCGGATCGCCTCTTCCGCCTTGCGGCGGGACATGACGCCATGATCCGAAAGCACCTTCTGAATCCGGATGCCTTTTCCCTGTGCCATAAATTTTACCTGTCTTTCCACGGCTCACGCCGTTGATTTTTGTGAGATTCAGGACCTGTGCGCCCCGACGATTTTTGTGGTTCTGGCTAGGGGCTGTTTGAAAAATCGAAATAGCCGTCTTTTTCTACAAAAAGCGGCAGCTGCCGCGTCAAAAATGCGCGGAATACAGCAAGTATTCCTGTGCTTTTTTCCTTGCAACCGCTCGCTTTTTACGAACCATCCGTCTATTTCTCTATTTTCAAACAAGCCCTAGAAAGCGGAATACAAACGTGTTTTCGGCTCTGGCTTCAGGCCAAAGGCCGCTGGGCCGGTTGGCCTTTGCGCGCTGCCCCACGCTCCCGAAGCCCTGTCAGACGCATTACAGGATAGCCTTATGTAAACAACCGTTCCAAGAGGGATTCGCGGGGGGAAGGTGTGGTCGCCTCGACCGGCTGTGCGGCGGTCAGCGGCAGCTCGGCGACCGGCTCGCCATTGCAGCAGATGGTCAGATGTCCGAGAAGGTCCCCCTGCTCGACCGGCGCGAACACAAGCGGTGCGGCAACCGCGCGCACCTCTACCCGATCCCCCTCGAGCAGCGCCATTGCAGGGGGAGGGGTGTACCGCAGCGCGACAGCCGGTTCGGTCCCGCCCGCAACCGGGAGCTGCAATCCTGTGTGCGGCAGATAGCCCGAAAGGTCGTCCGGGGTGAGCAGGCCAAAATAGCGGTCGAACAGCCTGCGGTGCTCGTTCCAGTCGTCCGGGCAGCCGAGCGTGACAGCGATCAGCTGTACCCCGTCCCGCTCGGCGCAGGAGACCAGGCACCGCCCGGAAGCCTTGGTAAAGCCGGTTTTGACGCCGATTGTGCCGGGATATTCCCGCAGCAGGCGGTTGTGGTTGGTGAGCCAGCGGTTATAGGGCGGGTTGCCATACTGGACTACCGCTTTGCTCTGGGCGCAAATCTCGGCAAAAAGCGGATTTTGCAGTGCCTCGCGGGCGAGCAGCGCCATGTCGTAGGCGGTGGAGTAGTGGCCGGGGTCGTCCAATCCGGAAGGGGTTGCGAACCGGGTGTCCGCCATGCCGATCTCAGCAGCGCGGGCATTCATCCGCTCAACAAACGCAGGGATCGACCCCGCGATGCGCACCGCTGCCGCATTGGCGCCGTCGTTGCCAGAGGCAAGCAGCATCCCATAAGCGAGTGCCCGCAGGGAAACGCTGTCCCCCTCCTGAAGGCCCATCGACGAGCCTTCCACCCGGATGGCATCGCTGTCGACCTGAAAATAATTGTCCAGACCGCCCTGCTCGAGGGTGAGCAGGGCGGTCATGATTTTGGTGGTTGAGGCCATTGGCAGGCGCAGACCAGCATTCTGTGCAAAGAGCACACGCCCGGTCTGCGCATCCATCAATACCGCGGCCTTGGCTTTGGTCTGGTAGTCCGGCGTATCCGCAACCGCCTGCACTGCGGCGGGCTTCCCAAAGCCGTCCGGTGTCTGCGCGTGCGCATCAGTCACCCGCACCCCTGCCAGCAAAAGCAGGAATGCGACCAGCAGGACGATCGACTTTTTCAGCATCTCCATCACCTGCACCTTGTCATCAAAATATCGTTTGATACCAGTATACAGGTCATTTTATGCGGATTCTGTCGGTTCCATTACTGGGGCTTGCCCTCCTGCCCGGCGGAATCGGGCGGATTCTTGTCCTTTTTGGAAAACAGTTCGGAAACCTTGTCAAACAGCTCGGGCATCAGTGAAACTGCGCGGTCCGCGACGTTCTTGCTGTTGTCGAACTGGAGCAGCCGGACATCACCGTCCTTGACCACAAGGAATGCCAGCGGCTGTACCGAGACACCGCCGCCTGCACCGCCGCCGAACAGCTCGCCCTCTTTCTGGGTGGGCAGGTCCGAGCCGCCCGAGCCGAATCCAAAGCTGACTTTGGAAACCGGGATAATGACCGTCCCGTCCGGGGTGGTGATCGCTTCACCGATCACCGTATTGGCGTCGACGAGCGACCGCAGGTTCTGCATCGAGCTGTCGAGCAGGCCGTTGATTGGATGTTCATTGTTCATGGAAATTCCTCCGTCCTTATGATCTGCGGAACTGCCTGCGGCTTTTGCCGCGCGTGTCCGCCTGTTTCGTTTGAGCGTTTTGGCCAGAAACCGGCCTGCGATATTTCCCGTCCCGAGCAGGGCAAAGAGCGGGAGCATACGGCCATGCAGGGAGAATTCCACACTGCCCTGTGAAGCGGTGAAGTCCGGCTGAATCGAGATTTCCTGCTTTTTGAGGCGCAGGAAGTGGTGGGCAGAGGCCAGAATCCCATAGACCGCCGCGTTCGTCCGCCCATAGCGGATTCCGGTTTCGGCAGCGTCCCCCTCGGCGACCACCATCTGAAGCCGAACCCGAAGCGGAAAATGCCGGACCAGGAAACCCGTCCCTTCCGCTGCCGCCGAAAGCAGGTCGGAGAGCAGGCCAGCCATGCCGGGGATTCCGCCGAACTGCTCCCCCAGAGATTTTTTCTTTTTGTCCGGCGGCTTTTTGCGGGCCTTCTTGGCCTTAACAGGCTTTTTTTCCGGCTTTTGTGGGCCACCCAACCGGAGCTTGAAAAACGCCCAGCACAGGACGGCTTCGGCCGTCTCGCCGGTCTGATAGTGCAGCCGGATCGAACAGGGGATCAGCAAACAGACCGTGACCAGGGCCCACAGCCCCAGCAGGATAAAACCGACCATATCCGTCCCCCTTTTTGTGCGTCCACGATGTTTGAACAGATGGGTAAAAAGTTAAGATGATGGAATAAATCCGGAAAACCATCCCCAATCGGGCGGATGCGGCCCCACGGGAGCAGTTTCACGCAGCCTGGAGGGGAGGAATGTAAGAGGAAGGCACTGGACGCTTATGAGCCTGGCCTGGAACCAGGTTTACGCTGTCCCATCCTCTGTACCTGGCAGGGGCGGAAGCTGTTCCAGGCTTTCCAGACCGAACGTGCGCAGAAAATGTGGGGTCGTACGGTAGGAGAGCGGGCGCCCGGGCAGGTCGAGCCGGCCGGCTTCCTCCAGAAGCTGTTTTTCAATCAGAGAATTGACCACCCCGGAACTGTCCACGCCGCGCACCTGCTCGATCAGCGCGCGGGTCACAGGCTGGTTATAAGCGGCCACCGCAAGCACCTCGAGCGCCGCCTGCGAAAGCGGAATGTTGCGGCGCAGTGCGAGCGCGTCCTGAATCACCGGCGCAAAGGCTTCCAGTGTGGAAAGCTGGAGCCTGTCCCCCAAACGCAGGATCTGGAGCGGTATGCCGGCCTGATCGAGGCTGTCCTGAAGGGCTGGCAGATACCGCAGGACGGTTTCCTCATCCGCACCGATCGCCTGCGCGACCCTCGCCGTTTCGACCGGCTCCCCGGCGGCGAACAGCACCGAAAAAATCTGTTTGTGCGGCAGGTCAATCATAACTCAGTTCCCCCGTTGTGGATGCGTCAGGGCTGTGATGGGTCCGATCGAACCGGACCTGCCCGTCCTCCACCGTAATCCGTTTTGCCTTTACCAGCTCGAGCACCGCCAAGAAGGTCGCCACCAGCTCGCTGCGGTCGGTGCTTGTCTCGAACAGGCTCCCATAGGATGCCTTTCCCGACCGGTAGAGCCGTTTAAGCAGGTGCACGATCCGGCTGCTGACCGAGACGACCCGCCGCGCAACAATCCCCGAAAACGCCTGCGGGGGCGGGGGCAGACGCCGCAGACCGCGTCCAACCGCGTCGCGATAAGCGTCACAGAGCAGTTTGACCGGATGGGTCAGACGGTATGCGGTATCGGCCTCAATTTTTTCCGGCGGTCGGACAAACCGCCGGAACTGCTGGCCCCGCTCCCCGAGCTCAGCGGCCATCTGCTTGCAGACCTGATATTCGAGAAGCTGCCCCTGCAGTTCGGTTTTGAGCTGGCGGCTTTCCTCCTCGTGCCTGGGCAGAAGGGAAACTGTCTTGATATAAACCAGGCGGGAGGCCATCTCGAGGAATTCACTCGCCAGCTCGAGGTCCGCGTCCTGTGCCGCGCGGATGTACGCCATGTATTGTTCGAGCAGGGCGGAGATCTGCACGTCATAGATGTCCAGCTTGTGCTTGGCGATCAGGTGGAGCAGCAGATCGAGCGGGCCTTCAAATTCCGCAGTCCGGAACGAAAGCTGTTCCATTACAGAATAAACCGGGCGATCAGGTTGACCCAGCCGGTCGCGAAGTCCAGCAGCCGGTAGATCAGCCCGCTCAGGAACGAGAGCGGCCAGTCGAGCAGCGGGGTACCCATGACGATCACCAGCAGGATCATCGGCAGATACCGGCTGTACTGCGCAATCGTGTATTCCCATTTGGCGGGCAGGAAGTAGGAAAAGATGTTAAAGCCATCAAGCGGGGGGATCGGCAGCAGGTTGAAGACCGCCAGCCCCACATTGATCGAGACCATCATGCTGAGGATTTCAGCGACGATCCCGAGCGGCATGGTGATCGTGGCGCCGGTTGCGATTACCGCGACCGCAAAGAGCTTGTAGACAACCATGATAATGAGCGCCAGCAGCAGATTGGCAGCCGGGCCGGCCAGAGAGGTCAGCGCGACACCGGCGCGCATCGAAATCTTCCGGTTGAACCTGTGGGGCTGTACCGGAACCGGCCTTGCCCAGCCAAACCCGGTGAAAAGCAGCAGGATCGTGCCGAGCGGGTCGAGATGGGCGAGCGGGTTCAGGTCGAGCCGGCCCTGCTGGTAGGCGGTGTCGTCCCCCAGCTTGTGCGCCATCCAGCCGTGGGCGTATTCATGAACCGGCATCGAGGTGAACAGCACCACGACCCGGGCAAAGATCTGATACATCGAATAGATCGAAAATCCCATAAAAGTCTCCTGTTCTGTTTGCGTTTCTGCGTTTCTGCGTTTGAGCGGTTTCTTCCATATTATACTGGCTTTGCGGGCAAAATACAAGCGATATTCGTAGGAAAAGCCGCTTTGTGCGCAATTTCACAAAAAATTACGTGAATTGCAAGAGATAATGCGAAAAAAGTTCTAAAAATATTAAGGTTTGTGAAAATTAGACAAAGCGAGATTAATGATTATTGTAAAAAAAGCAGAGAGCTTTTAACTCTCTGCTTTTCTTGCTTCAAGAAGAATATTTCTTTTTCGCTTCTGAAACATGACGTATGTGCTCGCGTTTTATATCATCTGACGGATTCGAAAAAAGTTTCAAGCAATTATAAACAGTCTGAATCTCATGCACACCCAATACCGGAGACAAAGAGGATTCCAATTTTTTGAAATCAGATCTTAAAGACGATGCGGAGATAACCGGAACAGAAGCCAAAACTCTAACGCATCCACTGCCAACAAAAACAATTACAGAATGCAACTCGCTGGACTGCAACCAAGGAATTTTCCTAAGAATCGCTTTCATATGGGATTCATTTTGTAAAACTGGGCTGTAAAAAGAATAGCTTTTGCCACTAGGATAATATACATGCCAATCACTCTTTTTATCCGTTCCATAAACATCTCCATTGTAGTTTTTGCATTCAAAAACAAAAACACCCTTATCCGAAATTCCAACCAAATCAATTTCTGTAAGAGAATTCGTGCCAGTTCTCAAATAAACATTGCGGATGAAACGCATATTAGGACAGGAAGATTCCAATATCGAATACACAAAATTTTCGCCACGCCTCCCAATGTCGGAACAATCCAAAACTTCATGCTGCTTGTCGAATTTACCCTGCGAAGATCTTGGAGACTCTCTGCGCAAAGGCTTAGAAAACCAATCTTCATGGGGGAAAGCAACTTCACGTTGCGAGCGTGCTTCAGCTTTACGAAGAGCCAACCATATCCGCTGTCTAGCTGCGGCATATTCAGCAAATTCATCCCGCTGAGGAGCAAAAGATTTACTATATAGAGACTCAGTAGAAACATGGCTAGAAGAATCCAAATTTATACTTTGAGGCGGTTTAGTAGATTCATCCTGTTGGAGTTCTCCTCTGTTGTTTCTTTTAGATTCAAGATTCCTCCTTTGCACTTTCACCTTAACTCCCCAGAAAAAAAACATCAACCTTCTGAGAGTGGCACGAAAAAACAAAAGCAATAAAAGGATCAAGATAAAAGGCAATAAAATAATCAGACAACCCGGTATAACCAGCTTGAAAGTATCGAGGAAAATTTCCAAGTAAATCTGGGCCACTGCGTACACCTCAAACTGTCATAAATTTTGCAGGTACTCCATGAAGAGATCGTTGGAGCACCGGAACCCCAGAATCTTTCGGGGATAGTTGTTTATCCAATCCTCGATCTGCTGCAC
>NZ_QZEG01000070.1:0-12967 GCF_009917605.1 Anaerotruncus sp. 1XD42-93
TTTGTTTATATTGCCGCTATCGCTATTTTGTTGATTTAGCTCATCCTTCCCTATTTTTCAAACAAGGCCTAAAGCAAAAGAGTTGAATAAAACTTTAATTTTGAGAAAAGCGGCACCCGGCCCGGAAGGGAGGGGCCTACGGGGAGGGGGCGCTGACCCCTCGCCCGTAAGGCAAACTGAGGGGGCGTCGCGCGAAGCGCGCTTCGGGCTGAAAGCCCGAGAAGTCCCCCGAAGAAGGGTGCTTGCGCCCCGGAAGTTTGGTCTGGAACCCAAACTTCCGTTGCCTCACTGCCCCTCGGCCCCGCAATTTTTTGACTGCCGCCGCAGCGGCGTGCATAGGCCAACCGGCGCAGAACGCCGGCTCTTGGGCCGGAGCAAAAAAATTGAGTAAAACTTTAGATGATGAACAGGCTCTAAAGCCGCGTTCGATTGCCCGAGAATCGTCACTGGATGTCCAGAGGGACCTTCCGGGTGGGCGCGGGAAACGCCTTATCCAGCGCGGCAAACTCTTTGCCGGACAGCTTCAGTTCCGCAGCAGCCGCATTTTCCAGCGTGTGGGTGGCGCGCCCGGTGCGGGGAATGGGGACCACGCCTGGCTGTGCCAGCAGAAAGGCGAGTAGGACCTGCGCCGGAGTGGCGTCATGCGCAAAGGCGATCTTCTGTATCACCGGATTGGCGAGCAGGCCGCGCCGCAGCCGTCCGGCCTGCGCCAGCGGGCAATAGGCCATCACAGGAATCTGCCGCTCCCGCAAAAACGGCAGCAGATCATATTCGATCCCGCGGCTGCCCAGGTGGTAGAGCACCTGATCGGTCGCGCAGCCGCCCGCCTTGGGCAGCGCCATCAGTTCCCTCATGTCGCGGGTGTCCAGATTGCTGACCCCCCAGGCGCGGATGCGGCCTTTGGCTTTCAGCTCTTCCATACATTCGACCGTCTCGGCGAACGGCACCGAACCACGCCAGTGGAGCAGATAGAGGTCCAGGTAATCGGTGCGCATCCGGCGCAGGGAGTTTTCGCAGCAGGTGAAAATGTGGGCGCGCCCGGCGTTGTGCGGATAGACCTTGCTCACAAGATAGAGGCTTTCCCGCGTAAACCCCTGGATCGCGCTGCCCACCAGTTCCTCGGCGGCGCCTTCGCCGTACATCTCAGCGGTGTCGATCAGGGTCATGCCCGCTTCGATGCCGGTGCGCAGGGCGTTGCGTTCATCCGCGAATGCGGAAGGATTCTCCCCGAGGTACCATGTCCCCTGTCCCACCGGGCCGGCGGGTGCGCCGCTCTGTGTGATGAATGCCATGAAAAATCTACCTTCTTTCGCTTTGGTTTGTATCTATGTTCCTGATCTTGCTGTCAGAGCAGTCCAAACTGCGGTGTGTGCGCCTGGCGCCTACGGCGGGGCTGCCGCAGGCGTGAAGAAAACCATGCGGGTTCTTTTCAGGTGCTTCCATTATACTCTGCCCAAACGGTTGTTGCAAACCGGTTCCCGGAAGATTTGAAACTGTTGTTTCGAGGTTTTGAAAAAATAGATTTAAAATTTGAAAGGTTTATGGAATGATAAAAATATCAGGTGGGAATTTGGTCATTTTGAGCCTTGAGATACTGGCGCGGACTCCTTATAATGAGAACCAGCAAAGGAAAACATCTGCAAAATAATGGAGGTAAGCAACTATGAAAATTGGTCTGATTGGTCTTGGAATCATGGGCAAACCGATGGCGAAAAATATCCTGAAGGGCGGCTACACCGACCTGCTGGTCAGCGATCTGAATACCGCTGCTGTCGAAGAGGTCGTAGCGGCTGGCGCCAAGTCCGCTACCAACAAAGAGATCGGCGAGAGCTGCGATGTTGTTCTGACCATGCTGCCGAACTCCCCTCATGTAAAGAGCGTTATGCTGGGCGAAAACGGTGTTGCCGGTTACATGAAGCCGGGCACTGTATTCATTGATATGAGCTCGATCAACCCGGTTGCCAGCAAGGAGATTGCTGCGGTGCTGGCTGAAAAAAACATTGATATGCTGGATGCGCCGGTTTCGGGCGGTGAGCCGAAAGCGATCGACGGTTCGCTGAGCTTCATGGTCGGCGGCAAGCAGGAAGTCTTTGACAAATTCAAACCCCTGCTCGAGACGATGGGCGCTTCTGTTGTGCGCTGCGGCGATGTCGGCGCGGGCAACACCACCAAGCTGGCCAACCAGATCATCGTTGCGTGCAACATCCAGGCGCTGGCCGAGGCTCTGACACTGGCGCAGAAGGCCGGCGTGGACCCGCAGCTGGTGTTCGAGGCGATCCGCGGCGGTCTGGCCGGTTCAACGGTCATGAATGCAAAAGCGCCGATGATGATTGAAGGCAACGATAAACCGGGCTTCAAGATCGACCTGCACATCAAAGACCTGAACAACGCGCTCGACTGCGCGCACACGGTCGGCGCTCCGGTTCCGATGACCGCCGAGGTTCAGGAGATCATGCAGTGGCTGCACAACAACGAAGGCGGTCAGAAAGACCACAGCGCAATCGCTCAGTATTATGAGCACCTGACCGGGCTCAAACTCGGCCGCTGATCCCGCTCTATCCGCTTGTTCTCTTTCTTCATAAAGTTGGTCCTCCTAACCAACGAAAAGCCGGGTGTTCTGCACCCGGCTTTTTCCGTCTGCCGGTGCAGGTTGACAGCCGGCGGGCGGACGGGGTAAAATGGTTCCAGAACCCAACAACAGGAAAAGGAGAATCCCTATGGCAAAAGTGGCGATTCTGGTCCCTTATCGGGAGATATGCGAGCTGGCGCGCCCTCTGGCTGAAAGAGCATCCAAACATTTTACGGTGATGTGTCTGGAATTCACCAGAACGGAACTGGTCGAATCCCGCGTGCGGGAGCTGGAAAGCCAGGGCTGCGAACTGGTCGTGGCCCGCGGCGCACAGGCACAGATCGTCAAGCGCAGCAATCTGCGTATGCCGCTGGTCGAGATCCGTGTGACCACCCAGGAACTGGGGATGGTGATGCTCGATCTGAAAAGGGAGCTGGGGATTGCATGTCCACGGCTTGGGCTGGTCGGTTTTGCCAATATGTTCTGCGATACCGCCCAGTTCAACCAGCTGTTCGGTGTTGATCTGCGCCTTTATATGGTGGAGGACACCGCCGGGCTGGCCCCTGCCACCGAACAGGCTTATCAGGATGGCTGCAATGCGGTGATTGGGGGAGATATCTCCTGCGAACATGCGCGCCATATGGGGATGGCCTGCCGGTTCATCCCTTCGGGGGAGGAGAGCCTCCGGACGGCTCTGGAAACTGCCGGACGCGTCTGTTACGCCATTGATCTGGAAAAACACAACAGCGCCGAGATGGACACCATGCTGAACTACACCTTCAATGGGATCATGCAGATCGACCGCAATGGGGTCATCCTGCGGGTTAACCGCGCGGGATATGATCTGCTGGAGCGGCGGCCCAGCGATCTGCTGGGACAGACGCTGACCGCCGTTCTTCCCAACTTCAACCGTAAGGTCCTGGAGGATACCCTCTTTCAGGGGAAAGAGGCGTACGCCTTCCTGATGGACATCAAACATAAAGTAGCGATTGTCAACCTGGCGCCGATCCGCGTGGATGGGGAGATCGACGGCGCAATCCTGACCTTCCAGGAGGGCAAGAGGGTCATCGAGATGGACGGGGAACTGCGCCGGGAGCTGTATCAGCGCGGTTACATCGCCAAGTATACCTTCGATAAGACACAGGCGTGCAACAAGGAGGTACAGGCGACGATTGCGCTGGCCAAGCGGATCGCAAAATACAATGCACCCGTACTGCTGGCTGGGGAGGCGGGCACCGGGAAAGATATCATGGCGCAGTGCCTGCACAACGAAAGCCTTGCCCGCAACAATGCATTCGTTCCGCTGGATTGCAGCGCCTGGCTGCCCGATACGCTGGATACCATGCTGTTCGGCAACTATACCACCAAAAAGGAGACCCCTACCAGTATGGCGGAACTGGCGCAGGATGGCACCCTTTATCTGAGCCACGTGGAGGACCTGCCGTTCGAGATGCAGTATAAGCTGCTCAACCTGCTGCAGGGAAAGTTCCTGCACAACGGCTCCAACCGTCCGGTAGCAGCCAACGTCCGGGTGATCGTCTCCAGCTGTGTGAACCTGGCGGCGCGGGTGGAACGCAACGAGTTCCGCGGCGACCTGTATTATGCATTGAGCGTGCTGAGCCTGGAACTTCTGCCGCTGCGCCGCCGCAGGGAGGACATCCTTCCGTGGGCGGAATTCTATCTGGATGAATGGCAGGAAAAGTACAAACGTTATGTGCATCTGACACAGGGTGCGCGTCAGTTCCTGCTCGACTACGACTGGCCGGGCAATCTCGACCAATTAAGCCGGGTCTGTGAGCGGATCGTGCTGCTGACCGAGAAACGCAATATCGACGAGGTGTTCCTGCGCCGGCAGGTCGAGCAGATCACCCCCAAAACCCTGCCCGGGACCGAGAAAGTGGTGCTTTACAAGGATCAGAAGGCGGTGGAGATCGCCGCACTGCTGCGCAGGTATTCGGGAAATCGGGAAAGGGTTGCCGAGGAGCTGGGTGTGAGCAAGACAACCCTTTGGCGGTATATCAAAAAGTATGGCATCGAGCCGGATTACAACTATTAGAAGAGAGTCCCAGACCAAAGGCAGCTTTGGCGGAAGAAACAAAAGAGCAGGAATACCGTGGGTGAAAAACGGTATCCCTGCTCTGTGGATTTAAGCAGCTTTCCTCTGATCAACAGGCATAGACAGCATACTTGCAGGAAACTGCCCCATGCTTGAAAACAGGATGGCTTTCAAGCATGGGAGCAGCAACACAACATCAGATGATATACTGGTGGACACGCTCGGGCAGGTCCTCCTTATCGCAGGAGACGGTGAAAGTCATGGTTGCGCCGTTTTCGTTGAGCAGATTGACCAGCTTGTCGATCATGAGACCGAATGCTTCATAGTCATGGCCGCCGACCTTGAAGGTTGCGTCAACGAACACTTCGGTGATGTCATAGTTGCCCGCGAACAGGCCCGCAAAAAAGCCATAGAACGCGTCAAAGCCTTTGATCGCGTAGTGGTCAATGTCGATCAGGCGCGCCTGGTAGCTCAGGCCGAATTTGAGGGTGTCGCCCTTCTCGACGCAGACAACGTTGCCCTTGGAAGTTTTGAGCGCATCGTTGACCATCCCAATCAGCGCTTTGGTTTTTCCAGAACCTTTATGTCCTACAATCAGTTTAATCATATGAAATCAGTCCTCCATCTTTCTTTAAAATACAAATTTGTGAATAAGGCGTTCCGCGCCTGTCCCGCATGAAGTGTGGTCTGCTGCGGCCCGCAGTGCGGAGCGCGGGCAAAGGCTCTGCCTTTGGAAACCGCGATTTTTTGAGAAAATCGGGTAAACCTTTTAGGTGGTTTTGAGGGGAAACAGGTGCTCAGTTGAGTTTCGCCTCAAGCTCCGCTTTTTGATCCTCATAGCCCGGTTTGCCGAGCAGGGCGAACATGTTCTTCTTGTAGCTTTCCACACCCGGCTGGTCAAACGGGTTGACCCCCAGCAGATAGCCGCTGATCGCACAGGCGCGCTCAAAGAAGTAAACCATATAGCCGAACTCGTGCTCGTTGATCATCGGCACTTCAAGGACCATATTCGGGACGCCGCCCTGGGTATGCGCGAGAATGGTGCCCTGCATCGCCTTCTGGTTGACAACCGACATGTTCTGGTTGGAGAGGAAGTTCAGCCCGTCGAGATTTTCGGGATCGTCTTTCACGAAGAAGTCAAGCTGCGGTTTGCCGATCGAAACAACCGTCTCGAACATGGTGCGGCTGCCTTCCTGAATAAACTGGCCCATCGAGTGCAGGTCGGTCGAAAAGATCACCGACGCCGGGAACAGACCCTTATTGTCCTTGCCCTCGCTCTCACCGTAGAGCTGTTTGAACCACTCGTTCATCATCGCAAACGACGGTTCATAGCTGACCAGCAGTTCGACCGATTTGCCTTTGCGGTAGAGGATGTTGCGCAGGGCTGCATATTTATAGCAGTCGTTCTTCTCGAGATCATCAACAGAAAGCTCTTCCAGCGCTTTCTGTGCGCCGCCCATCACTGCGTCGATATCCACGCCCGCGACCGCCATCGGCAGCAGGCCCACCGCAGTCAGCACCGAGTACCGTCCGCCGACATCATCCGCAATCACGAATGTCTCGTAGCCTTCGCGGTCGCTCAACTCCTTCAGGGTGCCGCGCGCCTTGTCGGTGGTGGCATAGATCCGCTCTTTGGCGCCCTCTTTGCCGTACTCTTTCTCGAGCATCTCCCGGAATACCCGGAACGCCAGCGCAGGCTCGGTGGTGGTGCCCGACTTGGAGATGATGTTCACCGATACCCGTTTGCCCTCGCACAGGCTGATGATCGTGTTCAGATAATCGGCGCTGATGTTGTTGCCCGCGAAGTAGATTTCGGGGGTGTCCTTCTTCATATTGTTATAAAACGGGGATTTGAGCAGCTCGATCGCCGCGCGCGCTCCCAGATAGGAACCACCAATCCCAATGACGATCAGCACATCACTGTCGGCCTGGATCTTTTTGGCAGCCGCTTTGATCCGCGCGAATTCCTCTTTGTCATATGCTGTGGGGAGGTCGGTCCAACCAAGGAAATCGTTCCCCAGTCCGGATTTTTCGGTCAGGAGCTTGTGGGCGGCATGTACCTGCGGCTCAATCGCCGCCAGCTCATGTTCGCTGACAAACCCTTTCAGATGGCGTGTATTCAGTCTCATTGCCATTGTGATCCTGTCCTTTCTGCGTTTGCGCATTGCTTGTATAATTCGCACAACCTGACCCGCTTGATGCGGAGTATTTCTTACACATATTGTACCCGATTTATCCATCCATTGCAAGCCGGACAGGCTAAAAATTTACGGAATGTTTTCGAGCCGGTCTGACAGCCGCAGAAAAAATCCGGAAAAGCTCATTTCTTCGGACGTCCCCGCATATATCTTTAGTATTCTGAACTGTAACGAGGTGTAAACTTATGGGGAAACGGCTGGCTGCATGGATGATCTGTCTGATACTCTGTTGTTTGTGCGTTTCGGGGCTGGCGGTCCACGCGGAGGACCTGCCCGATATGACTGCGCTTGAAACTGCTGCCCCGGTCAACGACGGCCTTCCCGCACGTTCGGCCATCCTGATCGAGCAGGAAAGCGGACGAGTGCTGTTTGAGAAAAACCCGGATGAGCAGCTGCCGCCTGCGTCGATCACCAAGGTGATGACATTGCTGCTGACGATGGAGGCGATTGACCAAGGAAAGCTCACGCTGAATGATATGATTACCTGTTCGGCGCACGCCGCCTCAATGGGCGGAAGCCAGATCTGGTTTGAGGAGGGCGAGCAGCTCTCGGTAGACGACCTGCTCAAGGCGACCGCGATCTCCAGTGCGAACGATGCGGCGGTTGCGCTGGCGGAAGCGGTCGCGGGGAGTGAAGAGGCGTTCGTGGGGATGATGAACGAGCGGGCGCAGAGCCTGGGGATGGCCAACACCCATTTCGTCAATGCGACCGGGCTGGATGCGCAGGGGCATGTGACCACCGCGCGGGACATCGCGGAGATGAGCAGGGTGCTGCTGCGGTACCCGCTGATCTCGGAGTATTCGAGCGTCTGGATGAGCGAACTGCGGGGCGGGGAGACCCAGCTTGTGAATACCAACAAACTGGTCCGGTTTTACGATGGGTGCACCGGCCTGAAAACCGGTACGACCGATGGTGCGGGGAGCTGCCTTTCCGCGAGCGCGACCCGTGGAGGGCTTTCACTGGTGGCGGTGACCCTCGGAAGCGCGACAAGTGCTGAACGGTTTTCGGCGGCGCGCGGCCTGCTCGACTATGGGTTCGCCAACTATGCGCGGGTCGAGCTGCCGGTGGTCGAGGGGATCGAACCGATCCCGGTCAAACACGGGATTGCGCAGATGGTGGACGTCGTATGTGAGCCGCCAGGAGCGGTCGTCGTGCGGATCGCAGACAAGGACGCGATCACCCAGCAGGCCGACCTGCTCCCAGAACTGGAGGCCCCGGTCGAATCGGGGCAGACGGTCGGCAAGGTGGTCGTCAAGGTGGGGGAGAGCGATCTGTGTGAATACAGGCTGGTTGCTGCGGGATCGGTTGAGCGGATGACCTTCTTTCGTGCGTTGGGGATCCTCTTTTCCAGCCTGATCCGGATGTAACTGCCGGTTTTCGGCGGAAAAGCAAACGGTTTGCTCGACCTTTTCCGGGCCAATAGATGCCCGTAAACATGTGTGCAGCAAGTATGCCCGCGATCGGAAGATCGCGGGCATACGCTGTTTTTTACAGGGGTTCGATCTGGACCGATTTCGCGATCGCCTGCCATTGTTCCTCCGGGATCTCCGTCTCGCCAAATGCAATCGCGACATAGACCAACAGGTCTGTGTTATAAGAAAGGATCGCCTGCCGGCGGACCCATTCCTCCTCCTCGGCTGGCTGTCCGTCCGCCTCGTCGGCGGGGACATAACCCGCATAGCAGGTTGCGGTCAGGCTCGATTCGGTTTCGGAAATGGGGGTGTACTCGATGTCCCAGGTCGCCCGGCTTCCCAGCATAATCTGGTTGTAGACACCGCGGTAAAACGCCGCTGTCCGTTCATCTATCCCTTCGGGAATCTTAAAAATGTGGTAGCCGGCCGAGCCTGCCAGCGCATCCCCCTCATAAAATTCCACCGGAGTGGTCGGGATCGAATAGAGTTCCTCGTCGGGGTTTCGTACCGTCCAGCTGTCGGGCAGGTCGATCGAGAGCTGGAACGGGGGGATGTCGTAAATCTTTGCATTTGCTTCGGTACGTCCGCCCTGATAGGCCGGGAACCGAATGGTGTGCCGTATGTAACCGGCAGAGGCTGTCCCCTGAGGAACATCCACTTCATATGGCTGGCCCGCAGGAAAGACAAACGCATAACCGCCCGCTTCAAACTGAAGGTCGCCTCCGTCCGCGGCTGTAAAATAGACCTCCGAAACCCCGCAGACGCTTTGAAGCGAGGCGGACACGCTGTCGAGGATGCTGTAAACCAGGTCCTGCGCGTCAAAGACATGGAACTGGTCCTTCTGTGGGTTGGGCGGCCCGGCAAACAGCGAGCTTTCCGGCGCGAAAGAGACCGACAATCCGTCTCCCTTGGGAACCGGGGGCCGCGAAAGGGTGAGGTCCCAGCCGGTCAGCTGGGAGAGCTGCTCCACCACTTGTTCCGGGCCGGTCCCCTGTTCACAGGGGAATGGTTTGAGATTGGGCGCGCGCCCTGCCAACAGCGGGCCCGCAGGGGCCTCCGGGGCAGAGGATGTGTCCGGCTCGGATGCGTCAGACATCGAAGATACAGCGGAAGAGTGCTCCGGCTGATCCTTGGGGGCGGGTGCACAGCAGGAGAGTGCCGCCAGTACCGCAAGCACTGCGGAAACAGATTTAAAGTGCTTCATAATTAAGACCCTCTTTCATCTGGATGGAAAAATCCTTCATGATCCCTGTTTTCATAATATCCCTCAAGATTACAGATTTATAGTTTTTTTCTTAATTATACAAAGACAGGCAGCTCTTTCACAAGATCCATCAGATTTTCAGGATCACGCTCCAAATATATTCTGTGATGGGCGGATGGTCCAAGGGATGGCAAAAGTGGGCTTTTTACTTTGTAAAAAGCCCACTTGCAAAGAGAAAATGTTTTTTAAAGAAGCAGCTGATTCTCCGAGCGGGCGGTGTAGTTCTGCTCCAACATGGACACATGGGAGAGGAAGTCGGCATCCTCGAAATATCTGGCCCCTTTGGGGCAGCGGCGCACACATGCCTGACATTTGATGCACAGACCGACAGCTTCCAGGGTTCCCGCGTCGATGCTGTGCAGCGGACAAGCCTGGGCGCACGTTCCGCAATGGACACACTTACCGGGATCGGCGAGCGGCTTGGCCTTCAGGAATTTTGCAGGGGTGCCATCCTCTTTCAGAGGGGTATAATAAGGGCCGATCTCACTGCGGTCGATGTCCAGCGGGGGCAGCGGCGCATCCTTGGACAGCTTTTCCGCTGCTTTGGCCGCAAATACACGCATCTGCTCCAGATCAGCGCCATCGGGCCGGCCTGTGCCAACCTTGTCCGAGAACGCATGGCGTCCGGCGAAAGCTGCGGCCCCTGCGATCTGAAAGCCGTTCCCTTCCAACAGGAGCACCAGCTCCCGCAGTGCCTGGTCGTGATTCCGGTTCCCGAATACGCAAAGGGGAACTGCCGGGGTGTTGCTGCCGAAAATGCTGGACGCATAGACGGGCATCAGCTTATTTGGCAGCCGCCCAGCATAGACCGGGGACGCCATCACCAGCAGGTCGTCCTCCGCAAAGCGGTATTCAGACTGCCGGTTTTCCGGTCTGGTGAAGTCGACGTAGGCCGGCTCCCCGCCCAGATGCCGGGCCAGCTCTTCTGTCACAAAACGGGCGATCTTTTCGGTCCCGCCGGTAGGGCTGAAATAGAGGGCGCATATACGCCTGATGTTCATAATCCGACTTCCCTTCCATCTCAATTACACTGAGAACCTGTATACACAACCATTCGGCCTTGACGAGTTTATTCGCATAGAGGATTCTCTCTTTTGATTTATGAATGCAGGCCCTTATACTTCAGCGATAGCCTCGATTTCACACAGGACATTTTTGGGAAGCGTCTTTACGGCTACGCAGCTGCGGGCAGGCTTGGAAACAAAATAGCGGGCGTAGACCTCGTTGAAGGCTGCAAAATCTCCCATATCTGCCAGGAAGCAGGTGGTTTTGATCACCCGGTCGAAACCGCTGCCTGCGGCCTCCAGGATGGCACCCACATTTTTGCAGCTCTGCTCAGCCTGGGCGGCAATCCCCTCGGGAACCTCCCCGTTGGCAGGGTCTACGGGAATCTGCCCGGAGGTATAGACCAGTCCGTTGGTTGCGAATGCCTGGGAGTAAGGTCCGATTGCGCCCGGGGCCTTATCCGTCTGAATCAGTTTCATAGTGATCGCTCCTTGTCTGAATGTATTTTTGAGAGATGGCGCCTTTTCCACGGCAGCACCATCCCTGCCAGAATCAAGTCTACCACCAGATTGCAGCTTTTGTCAATGATTGCCTGATACCTATAAAAAAGACACCGGATTCTGCATAGTTACAGAATCCGGTTGAAAGGATGTATTAAGAATCGGTATTGCGCAGGGATTCAAACAGCTCCACAACCGCCAGTTTGGGTTTAAAGAGAGGTTCGCTGTTCAGATGTTCGATCTCTTCTAGTTCGGGATTCCCTTCGGCCATCGCGCTGCCCAGGCAGATCGGCGGATAGATGACGCACCACCAGTTTTTCCCCGCGCCAGCGCCGATTGTTACCCGGACTGCATCATAGTCGCCCGCCGGAAGGGAACCGGCTTCGTATTCCCTGGTATTGAAATACATATGGCACAGCTCCGCCCGTACCGGTTCGTCGATCCCGCAGCGCCGCAGCTCGTCCCGCGCGGCCGCCTCAATCGCGGGCAGGTTCTGTTCTGCAACCTGTTTGGCGTCCTGCTGGCTTTCGGGCGACGCAAATACACTGCCCACGTCGTTTAAAATACGGTCCCGCACCCGCAGCTTGATCTGCTGATCAAAGGCGCTGTCTGAATTGGCCAGAATATGTAGACGCACCACATCCTGCCGCAAAGTTTCGCACTCCATCCCAAATGCCGCGATATTTGCAAGGATCACCGCACACGCGGTCCCCAGAAGCACTGCGAGGTCCAGCCGTCCAAGCGTCCGATTTCGAGTCATTAAAAAACCTCCCAACCAGTTTTTTGTCCTGCTGGGAGGTTTGCCCGTTTTCAGGGCAGTTATTCAGCTTGTTCGTGTAATTCATCCAGATCGTATGGGGTCGCCTGGTAAACATAATAGTTCAGCCAGTTGCAGAACAGCAGGTTTGCGTGTCCGCGCCAGGTGAATACCGGCTTCTGGCTTGGGTCGTTGTGCGGAAAGTAGTGGTCCGGCATATTGATCGGCAGCCCCTTTTGAAGATCACGGAAATATTCGTTCCCAAGGGTTTCGCGGTCATACTCCGAATGCCCGGTGATGAAAAACTGCCGCCCGTCCCGCCGTCCTACCATATAAACCCCTGCCTGATCCGACGAAGCGAGAATTTCAAGCTCGGGAACGCGGTCGATCTCGCGGCGTTTTACCGTGGTGTGCCGGGAGTGCGGAACATCAAACAGTTCGTCAAACCCGCGCGTGATCGGGTGGTTTTCCAGCAGCAGACGGTGTTGGAAGATGCCGAACATCTTTTGATCAAGCTGGTATTTGTGGATACCATAGTGATAGTAAAGCCCGGCCTGCGCCCCCCAACAGATATGCAGGGTCGAATAAACGCTGGTTTTGCTCCATTCCATAATTTCGCAGAGTTCTTTCCAATACTCGACCTGCTCAAAGGCCAGCAGCTCTACCGGCGCGCCGGTGATAATCATGCCGTCAAACCGCTCGTCCCGAATCTCACGGAAGGTTTTATAGAATTTGAACAGGTGCTCGGATGGGGTATTCTTTGAAGTATAGGACTCGGTTTGCAGTAGTTCTATATCTACCTGGAGCGGGGAGTTCCCCAGCAGGCGGAGCAACTGGGTTTCGGTTTCAATTTTTTTGGGCATCAGATTCAGGATCACTATTTTTAATGGGCGGATGTCCTGGTGAAGCGCCCGGTGTTCGGTCATTACAAAGATGTTTTCTTGGTCGAGCACCCGCGAGGCAGGCAGACTGTCCGGAATTTTAATCGGCATTTTTGTACCACCTTGTCTATCAATTAGGTTCATTCTAGCCTAAACTTCCGGGAAAATCAAGTGCGCGGGATTCCCGTAAACCACCTTTTCATGCCGCTTTACAGGGTATCTATAAAAATATTGGCAAAAAAACTAAAAAAATTTGAAAAAAGGTGTTGACAAAGAAAGGGGAACGTGATATTATAACTAAGCTGTCTCGTGAGCGACGACACAA
>NZ_QZEG01000071.1:0-12223 GCF_009917605.1 Anaerotruncus sp. 1XD42-93
TGCCTATCGTCCATACCGGCTGCGCGGTATTCCTGTTCCAGCCGGGTCCATTCTGCATCAAACTTCCTTTTCTCATATCCATAGTGAAAGCCCATAGTTTTCCTCCATTTCGATTCAGGCGTGGTTGACGGGTGAATCGAATGGAGGTGGGGATCGGCAGCGGTACACATCGGGAGGTTTCCCTAAAAATCGACAATAAGAAACGCCAGCTTCTCGCAATGAGAAACTGGCGCAACAAAAAACACCATGATTATGCTGATTTATATGGATTGATAATACTGATAGATAACTATAATATCCCGGAGGAGGGCCTATGCTTTTTTTAATTGATATATGTCATAGCTATTACAAATGAATATTGCAGACATGGCGGTATCCTCCTATACACCGCCCATGCTGATTGCTGAGGGTCATCTGGAGGTCTGCTTTTTAGCAAAAAGAAACGGCGGCCTTGATCTACTCAAAACCGCCGTATCCGTCAGTGATACAGGAAAGCGCAAGAAATCCTCTGCCCGTCAGCGGTTTTTTTCTTTTTCCCGCTGTGGAGGCAGATGTTTGGATATGTAGGCTCGTTTCATTCCACAAAGAACAGAACCCGCCGGGCCAGCTCCGGGATATTTACCGGGGCGGTTATATAGTCGTTCACGCCCTCATGCCAGTATTCATATTCCGTGGCAAGGTCGTTGTTCTCGGTGAGGATAAAGAACGGAAGAAGCCGGACAGGGGGATTCTTCATTTGGAACATCCCTGCCACCCGCCGCAGCGTATGAAACAGCTCCATTGCTGTGCCATCCGGCAGTTCCAGATCGCACAAGATCAGGTCTATTTCCTCATCCTCAAAAATCCGGCGCTCGGCCTCCCCAATCGAGGAAACCAGAATCAGGTCAAGGCCCTTTTGCAGCATAGCAGCCCGCAGCACTCCGGCGCTGGTATCTTCCGCATGGACAAAGAGCAGCTTATGAAAAGTTGAATCTGGTTCGCCGGATAACTGCCGGTAGGCGTATTCCACCAGCTTATCTTGCAGCAGCAGTCCTTTCATTTTGTCCATGCACAGCGTCGCGCCCCGGCGCATAGCCTCTTGTTCGTAGTCGTCCTTGTCATGGCAGGACGCCAGAATAAAAGGCAGCTCCTTATCTGCGGCCCGCACCTCGTTCAGAAAGTCCATGCCGGAACCATCCGGCAGATCGAGATTACAGCAGACCACCAGCGGCATTTCCTCTTGGATGGCGGCCCGCGCTTCTTTCAGTGTACAAGCCGTTTTCACCGGGTAGCCCCGGTGCTGTAAGTATTTTTGCAGACACCATGTATAGGTGTCGCTGTCGTCGATCAGCAGTATCTTTTTCATGTGTCCTCACCCCCAATATTGATTTACCACAAGCATAAACTACAAATGTTACACAAATGTCCGAGGTGCCTTTGATTTCGACAAAAAAACAGGCTGAATTGTTACAACGCTCGGACATTTCAAAAATTTTTTTGAGAAAAGGCGAAAAAGGCGGAGCAGCACACGCCGCCCCGCCGATCTCAAAAGGTCATTCCATCGCCCGCATTTGTTCAATCAGAGATTGTTTTTTCTGTCTGCGGACTGTCCATACAGACAAAATCAGCTCCATTCCGAACAATACCAGAATGAACAGGCCCATTTCCAAAACCGGGAATTTGTAAGGCACTACATTTCCGGCAAAAGCTCCTATACTCATTTTTCTGCAAGCAAAGATGGAAGCCGGAAGCCCAACGATCAGCGTCGCCAATGTTGCAAAGAGCGCATAGCACAGCCCCTCACAGATGTTCATTTTACATAGCTGTTTTTGTGTTAGGCCGATAGAACGCAGAATACTGTTTTCCTGCTTTCGGGCTATCTGGTTAGAGAGTGTCGTATTGATAAGGTTGATAACGCCAAAGAGGAATACCAGCCATGAAAGTACCTCCATACTGCCAAATACAAAAGAATTTATATTTTTTTCATACTCAATTACAGTGTTAATATCATCTAATGCAATATCCGTATGAGCGGATATAATATTTTTTAATTCATCCCTCACATGATCCGCTTTTTGGGGATCACTTACAATGCTCCATGAATAATCGAAAGAGGTGATTTCCGGGTGCAGTTCATGGAACAATGCTTCCGGTGCAAATTCCAATACACCGTCAAAGTGATGTGTTCCATGTCCATTATCCAGATTATTGTTAAACACCCCGGATATAGTAACCGGAATGGTTGATTTCCCGGAGATAAGTTCAGCTGTTTCTCCGACACCTATATGTTCACGGTTACTTGTTGCCGAATCAATTAGGATGCTGTGTGTATCCGTCGGCATAGTGCCCTCTATCAATGAAGCTTCAACCTTAGAATAATTTTGATCAGTCAGTATATCACACATACCACCATATTCAATTCCGTTGACGTTATAATTTATATGAAGGCTTTGCCTTTTTGCAATCACATCGGTTACACCGTCAATAGACAAAATTTCCTGTTTGAGTTCCTCATTCAGTGGATTTCCTGCTGCCATGACTTCTTGTTCTGACAACTTTGAATCCAGATAAACCTTATAGTCACCATCCGGGAACGCTTGTCTTGCAAGCGCCTCTGGGGAGCGCAGCAAAACAATGGAGGATACCACAAGCAGGATAATTCCGCCCAAACTCAATGAAGCTACAATAGCAACGGTCTTTTTTCGGTCACGCTTAAAATTGGCAATTCCCATTGAAATAGGATTGAGCTTGATATTCTTTTTGCGGCTGCGGATGTCCTTTTGCGCCGGGGTAAAACGGACGGCTTCAATGGGGGAAATCCCTGCCGCAATTTTCACCGGCTTACGGATGGAAACAGATACAATGATCCAACTGCTTATAAGTGTCAAAATAACCGTTGCCACATAGGAAACAGCGTTAAATCCCTTGGAAAACAGGAGAAAACCAGTGCATACGCCCAGCACTGTACCAATCAAAATTCCGATACTGCCGAGTTTGCGTCCCTCTCGCTTTACAATCCGCTTGATTTGCTTTGGCGTTGCACCAATCGTCCGAAGCTGCCCGTAGCTCTTGATTTTGTCATTGATGGAGATACGGAAGATACTCTGGATCACAATATAGCCGCCGATCAGAACAATGGCAATCACGCCAGCCATTAGTGCAAAATCAAAGGATTTAGAGGCATAAGCAAAATACTTGCTGTTCATTTTTGGCATGGAAAGCTGATATTCCTCTGCAATCTCCCTGCAATAAGAGGTCATCAGTTCTTCGTCCAACTTGACGCTGTTTTTGAAATGAGCATAGGCGCGATAGCCAGCCGGGTCAAATCCTTTCCATTCTGTCAGGGCAGCGTTGGAAAGAATGATAGCGCAGGTATTCGCTTCTTTCTCATTTACGCTGTCCATAATGCCGGTAACAACATAATTACCATGAAAGCTCTCGGTATCTAAGGTCACAGTGTCCCCAATCTTGGCATTGTTTCCATAGGTGGAAAGAAAGTATTCGCTTACGACAACTTCATTTGCTTTTTCAGGAACCCGACCCTCTAACAACTCCATCTGCGCCTTGGCAATCTCCATCATTTGCGCGTCACAATACACATAGGACGCATGATAGCCCTGTTCTGAAAGTTCTTCACCCAGCATATAGTAGCCGCCTACGCGCTCAAACTCCGGCAGTCCTTTCAGGGTTTCAATGTCGTTTTCCTCTACGCCCAGCCAAACCGCCTCATAAGTATCGACAACCTGATTGCGCTGCATTTGCGTCAGGGAGGTAGACACAATTCCCGTAAAGCAGATCAGAAACGCCGCCAGCGCAACGGCGATCACCACCATCAGATTCCGGCGCTTCTCGCTTTGTAAACTTTTCTTTGCCAGCTTCTTTGTAATGGCGCTGGTATCATTTTCAAAAGGCCATGTCATAGCCTGCCACCTCCTTATTCCACAATCTTGCCATCCTCAATGCGGATAATCCGATCTGCAAGGCGGGCAATGTCATTGTTGTGGGTAATCATTACGACAGTTTGCCGGAACTCCGCGCTGGTGCGTTTGATAAGCCCCAGCACCTCGGCGCTGGTCTTGCTGTCAAGGTTGCCGGTCGGCTCGTCGGCCAGCACGATAGCCGGTTTGGTAATCAGGGCGCGGGCAATCGCCACACGCTGCTGCTGGCCGCCGGAGAGATTGTTCGGCACATTTTTCAGTTTATCTTCCAGCCCCAGCAGGTGAACGATTTCGTCCAAAAACTTCTGATCCACCGTGTCCCCGTCCAGCTCCACCGGCAGGACTATGTTCTCATACACATTCAGGATCGGAACAAGGTTATAGTTCTGGAAGATAAAACCGATGTTGCGGCGGCGGAAGATGGTGAGCTGTTCGTCGTTCTTCTTTGCCAGTTCTTCGCCCCGGACAATCACGGTTCCGCTGGTGGGAGTGTCCAGCCCGCCCATCATGTGAAGCAGGGTAGACTTGCCGCTGCCGGAGGTTCCCACAACGGCCACAAATTCGCCCTCGTCTACGGAGAAGTTCACGCCGTCAAGGGCGCGGGTAATGTTCGGCTCTGCACCGTAATGCTTTTTTAGGTCAATCGTCTGTAAAATGCTCATATTCAAAACTCCTTTCAAGGCTTTCTGCCTGTTGATAAGGGTATTGTAAAACCCAAATGTCCGCGAAATGTTACAGCGGCCCAAAAATTTCATTGAAAATCGGGGTGAAATGTTACAGCGCTCGGACATTTCAAAAATTTTTTTGAGAAATGGCGAAAAAAGCGGGGCAGCACTCGCCGCCCCGCCGATTCCATACGATTATACTGTCACTTTGATTTGTTCAACAAGAGATTTCATTTTAACGAAACTTTAGTTACATTGATTCACTCAATCGCTTTAATACGCTCTACTACAGACTGCTTCGCTAAAATGTGTCTTTGATACACTGTTACTACTATATGAACCACAAAAACAAGCACGAAATACAGGAGTAGAAACGGCCACGGGAAGCGATAGGAAATATAGGATAATCCGGGTATTTCTGCGATCTTGTTGCATAAAAGGAACCCCAGCGGTATGCCTACCACACAACTCCCTATTAAACTACCAAAAAAATAAATCCTGTTTTCTGCACTCTGTGTTTGATAAATTTGTACTTTCGTCATACCAGCGGCCTCTAACAGCGCATAGTCATGGCGGCGTATAACGGTGTTTGTAATGCAAGTATTAAGCAAATTGATAAAAGCAAACAAACATATCAACACTATCACTGCTGTAACAACAATTTTGGCGTTATAAAAATACGCCTGATATTCAGATAAATCATCCGCAAATATGGAAGTATTTATACGGTTATCCGAAGCCACCAGTGCCTTAATTTCCTCAACAGCCTGTTTCGTTTGCATATCTTCAGTACAAATGTACCATGCCAGATCACAATTTATTTCTGCTAAAAAGTCCAGATATTCAGGGGTCGTATAGAATACGCTACCTTTGTCCTTATTTTCGATGAAACCACATACTGAAAAATCAATTTCTTTTGTAGACATTCCCGTATTTACTGATGCGGAAAAATGATCTCCCAAACTCAGGGAAAGACCTGTTTTTTCATAGTAAGGAGAGGCACGATTTATCACAATCGGAATAGTGCTGTTTGTATTTGGAGAATAAGGCATATCACCCTCAACCAGTTGGGTTTCAAAACTGGTTGTGCCGACAATACTATTGATGGATAGTTCATATCTATTCTCAGGTTGACCGGGAACGACGATCTCACAATCTAATTTTTTGGATGGATAAATTTCTGTTACACCAGAGATATTTTCAATCTGCGCTTTCAATTCCTCCGTAAAAGGACTATCTTTCATCAGTTCAAGAGTAGCGTTTTCGGCAGCTGTTGAGTTCAGTTTAAGATAAATGCTGCTGTTTTCATAATACGGTTGCCGGACAAGCTCTTTTATATCAATAGCCGAAACTACCGAAAAGACTACAAATACAAGGACTCCGCTCAACACAAGGGATAGCAGCGTATAAAATGCCTTTTTACGGTTACTGAAAAAGTATTTTTTTGCCAAACCATTAGGATTGATACGACTGCTTTTTTTGAAAATTTTAGCTGATTTTATTTCCTCTGTCCTCAATGCCGCCATAGGGGATAAAGACGCAGCCAGTTTTGCCGGTGTACGGAATGACCAAAAAACAATGAACCATACAAAAGCACCGGAAAGCAATGTGCAGGCCACACTGGGCACCAAATATAATTTCAAGGGTAATACACAATTAAAAAGAAAACCCAATAGCAAACCGCCTAAAATATACTTCCAAGATAACTGTTTTCGCTCGTTATGAATGACTGCTTTGATCTGTCGGTAGGTCGCTCCCACAGTCCTCAACTGTGCAAATTCTCGTGTGCGCTGTAATATGGAAATATACATGATATTTTTAATAGCGATTCCTGCTGTGAGTAGCAGAACAATAGCAATCCCCAAAATTACACTAAGTATTTCCTGTGTGTTATCGACACGAGAGATTATCTGTGTATCTATTGTGGCATTACAAAGTAAGATAGTCGAAAATGCTAACAATAGAGAGGCAATAAACATGATAATCCCTGCGAGGAAATTTCGTTGTTTATTTGCGGATAGACTTTGCGTCGCTAATTTTTTCTCCACTTTGTGAGTATCATTTTCAAAAGGCCATGTCATAGCCTGCCACCTCCTTACTCCACAATCTTTCCGTCCTCAATGCGGACAATCCGATCTGCAAGGCGGGCAATGTCGTCATTGTGCGTAATCATCACAACAGTTTGCCGGAACTCTGCACTGGTGCGCTTGATAAGCCCCAGCACCTCGGCGCTGGTCTTGCTGTCAAGGTTGCCGGTCGGCTCGTCGGCCAGCACAATAGCCGGTTTGGTAATCAAGGCGCGGGCGATAGCCACACGCTGCTGCTGTCCGCCGGAAAGATTATTCGGCATATTTTTCAGTTTATCTTCCAGCCCCAGCAGGTGAACGATCTCGTCCAAAAACTTCTGATCCACCGTGTCCCCGTCCAGCTCCACTGGCAGGACGATGTTCTCATACACATTCAGGATGGGAACAAGGTTATAGTTCTGGAAGATAAAACCGATGTTGCGGCGGCGGAAGATGGTAAGCTGTTCGTCGTTCATTTTCGACAGTTCTTTGTCCCGGACAATCACATTGCCGGAAGTAGGGGTGTCCAGCCCGCCCATCATGTGAAGCAGGGTGGACTTGCCGCTGCCGGAGGTTCCCACAACGGCCACAAATTCGCCGTCATTTACAGAGAAGTTCACGCCGTCAAGGGCGCGGGTGATATTCGGCTCTGTACCGTAATACTTTTTCAGGTCGATAGTCTGTAAAATTCTCATAAAATTCAATCCTTTCTTTGTTTGTTGTAAATGCGGAACGCTGCTGCGCCGGTGGCCGCCAACTGTACCAGAATCAGCACAGCGAACAGTCCGAAGCTCTCATAGTAGAACAGTTCATCCCAAAACAGGAGAACATCACAGAGGGCAGTCAAGGCAACCGTCCAGCGGATGTGCTGGGCCAGCCTTTGCCAGAACGCCAGCACAAGGGCAACGGGCGGGACGATCAGCAGCGCCAGATTCAAAATCATGGTCGGGGTCAGTTCCATTGCAACGCCTCCTCACTTTTGTTGATAAGGTCATTGTAAAACCCAAATGTCCGCGAAATGTTACAGCGGCCAAAAAATTTCATCGAAAATCGGGGTGAAATGTTACAACGCTCGGACATTTCAAAATTATTATTCAACTACCCTTAATCGAGCTACAATACTTGTTTTTCTAAAATAGCGAAACGAAACATGAGGAACTATAATCGCCACAACGCAAATAACAATTCCCTCTAATATCAACGGGAAAATCGTAGGCTGTATTGTAAACAGCCATAAGTCAGGTTGATTAAAGAAAGTAGGAAGAATTGTATTTGCAACAATAAGAGAGAGAGGTAAACCCATTACACAAATCAGAAATGCGTAAAACAATCCCTCCAATACGGTCAATTTGTTAATTTGTTTTTTCGTCATTCCGATGCTCTCTAATGTAGCAAATTCCCGTTGCCGGTTTATAATGCCCGTTATAATGATGTTGGAAAAATTCACAAGCCCGATACTTCCTAATAGAAACCCAATAAGGCCACCTATGATAAAAATAGTTTGTTTTAATCCATTCATAGTTTGTGCCAATGTTTCAGACGATGCGTATTCAACGGTAGGCAAAGAATTGATGTACTCGGTCGCTGGCAAAAAGTGTTCTTTTTCCACATCAAACACATAACTCATTATGGCTGGATTGTTATACAATTCCACAAACATCTCATTACTCATATAGAAAATAGGACAATCGCCGCCAACATCAGTGTAGCCAACATTCTTACCCGGAGATTCTACCAATGAAAAATCAACCACTGCACGCGCAATTACCGAAACCGTTTTATAAGGCAATCCATCTTTGTAAATGGTAACTTCCTGATTGAGCGGACAAAGAAATTCAGGAGATTCATTTGGGTTGATCGCTGAAATTTCTATAACATAGTTTCCACTTTCCAAATATGAGGTTAGTTGCTGTATATCTGTTTCTCCCTCAATGAAATTCAATTTAGGAAGTATTGATTTTTCTACCCCGTAAATATTGCAAAGAGGTCGATAATCAACACCGAGTTTTACTGGATAAGTTCTGCCATCAACCATACCACTTCGTATAAGGTGATTATCTTCTGTGTATTCGTCTAATACTTCCGTGACCAAACTACCATAATCATAAGTAACACTGACATCATCCAAAGTGTTTTTATAAATTCGACTTCCGTTCAGCACAGGAATATTATTTTCAATATCAGATATGATTTCATTACTAACAGAATCATCTTTAAATCGAAAACCTTGCACATTAGAAAATGTGTTTGGGCTTGCCACAACAAAATCAAATGAGGTAACAGAAGATACATATTTTTTAACATCAACACTATTTCCGATTGCGATTGCACTGTTTAGGAGAATAATGCAGAGTATCATGGATAAGACGATAAATATGGTACGCTTTGAATTTCTTCTTAAATTTCTCCATGCCATTTCTGTTATTCTATTCTTAAACGAAAGACGATTCTTGTTGGCACTATGATAATTGTCTTTTTCATAGTATCTGGTTGCCTCAATGGGCGAAATCGTAGCTGCAATTTTGAATGGTTTCTTTATGCTCACCCAAACAGTAATCGCACTAAATATCCCGGCAACGACAAAAATAATAGGATTAAAACTCAAGTTCACAGAAAGATTGTGATACTCGCCTTTCATAAAATTAAGAATCCACGGAAGCATAAGTATTCCTACTATATATCCTAAAATCAACCCAATAGATATACCAATTATAGACAGCCAAAATGCTTGCTTATAAACAATTCGCTTGATTTGCTTCTCCGTTGTTCCGATTGTTCTTAATAAGCCATATTTCTTTATTTCTTGAACAACAGAAATCTCAAAAATATTGCGAATGAGCAAATAGCCCGTTATTACAAAAATCATAATAAAAAACAGGGCTGCTATTATGGCAATCCAATTTACAGATGTACCAGTGGACGGGCTGGTTCCCCTAATTTGCAAAATAGTTGTCTGTATAGACTGGATCGCTCCAACACATAAAGTCGTTACAGAAGTAAAAAGCATTGATGTTAAAACGATTGCTATTACAGCAACAATATTTCGTAATTTGTTGGCTTTGAAGCTTCTTTGCGCCAGCTTCTTTGTAATGGCGCTGGTGTCATTTTCAAAAGGCCATGTCATAGTTGTATCACCTCCATATTTGATAAGGGTATTGTAAAACCTAAATGTCCGCGAAATGTTACAGCGGCCAAAAAATTTCATTGAAAATCGAGGTGAAATGTTACAACGCTCGGACATTTCAAAAAAATTTACGGCGGGCAGCCGGAAATGGCCGTCCGCCGCGTTCTATTTTGTCGGCAGCATAATGGAAAATTCTGAACCCTTGCCCGGCTCCGAAACCACTTTGATATAGCCGCCTTGCCGCGTTACGATCTCGCGGGCCAGATACAGGCCAATGCCCACGCCCTGCTGTTCGTGTACTTCTTCCTCACGATAGAAGCGCCGGAAGATGGCAGCCTGATTGCTTTCGGAAATGCCCTTGCCGGTGTCGGTCACTTTGATCTCCACATACATTTCCCACAGCACCACTGACACGGCGATTTTCCCGCCTGCCGGGGTGTACTTCACTGCATTGTCCAGCAGGTTAAAGAGGGCTTCGGATGTCCACTTGCTGTCATGGAAAACGGTCAAATCCTCCGGGCAGTCCACGGACACAGCGATTTCCTTTTTCTCCGCTGCATACACAATCCCACTCATGGCCTGCGCCACGGTATCAAAGAGGCGACCCGGTTTCTTATCCAACTGGATCACGCCCGTTTCCAGCCGTGAGGTTTTCACAAGGGCCTGAAAGAGAAAGTCCAGCTTATCCGTCTGGCTGCGGATTCCCCGGATAAAGTCGGTGCGCTCCGCCTCGGTCATGGGCTTTTCCAGCAGGGTGTCCGTCGCCATTTTCAGATTGCTTACCGGCGTTTTCACCTGATGGGAAATATCCGATACAAGGGTCTGTAACTCCTGCCGTTCCTCGTCCACCCGGCGGCGGTTCTCCTGCATGATCTGGTAAAGCCTTGCCAGCCGGTGTCCGATTCTGGCAAGCTGGGTTTCGCTGTCCTCTGGCCGCTGGGGCGCTTCATTCCCGGCGATCATGTGGTCTAAGGTCTGGCACAGGTCAGCGGTAAACTGCGACAGCCGCTTTCCAAACGCCTGCGTCAGTACAAAAATCCCCACAAGGGCGCACAGCAGCAGCGCCCCGCCTGTCAGCAGCACCGCAATCTGTTTTGTCACAAGAAACAGGGCTATGGTGATCCCGGACATGGAGAGGGCAAGCCCCATTGCCACCCGGCTAAACAGCCGCTTTACCGAGAGATTTTGAAACTTCATTTTGCCTCACCTCCCGTCCATTGATAGCCCATGCCGTAAACGGTCTTGATGTAGGGCGCGCCGCCGTCGGATTCAATCTTGCTGCGAATCCGGCTGATGGAGGTTGTCAGGGTGTGTTCGTCTACAAACCGCTCGTCTATATCCCACAGCCTTTCCAAAAGCTGCCCACGGGTCAGCACTTGCCGGGGATTTTTGCGGAACAGGTTCAGCATTTTGTACTCCATCGGGGATAGGGTCAGGGGCTTGCCGTTTAGGGAAGCCGTCTGCTCCGAGAAGTCCAGAAACAGCCGCCCGTCGTCGTAAATGTCCTTAGCCGGTTTGTGGTGTTCCAGCATGGCGAACATGGCTTTGATTTTCCGCTGCAAGGCCCCGATCACAAAGGGCTTTGTGATGTAGTCCACCGCGCCCACCTCATAGCCCCGTATCTGGTCGCTCTCCTGATCGTTGGCGGTCAGGAATATTACGATGGTGTCCGGGTGCTGGGGCTTTATCAGCTTGCACAGCTCAAAACCGTTGCCGTCCGGCAGGTTGATGTCCAGCAGCACCAGATCAAATTCCCGCTGGCGGATGGCGTCGGCTGCGGTTCTGGCATTTAGTGCAGAAGTCACGCCGTAGCCGTCTGCGGTCAGGTTATAGTCTAACATCTTATTCAAAAAACTGTCGTCCTCGACAATTAAAATCTGCTTCATATCCTCACTTCCTTTGCTTTTTGCAGATAGTATAACAGGCAAATGTCCGCGAAATGTTACAACGGACAGATTTTTTCAAAAAAATATCCACCTCTATTATAATTTGATTTGGTTAGTGATACAAGGATAGCGGTTATATCTCACTAAAGAAACAGTATAATCATACCTGTTAGTCGGCATAATAAGGTTATTCCTTTGTGTAAATCGGCACGATAGAATATATTCGAGGTGAATGATTATGCCGATTGATGATTTAACCGCTTTAGGGCAAAAAATGCGGGAAGCCCGAAAAAGAAAAGACCTGACACAGCAGGAGCTTTCTGATATGAGCCATGTATCTGTCAAGCAGATTGCCAAGATTGAAAAAGGGCAGATGAATCCGTCCTTTTTGATTTTGAAGGCACTGGCAAAGGTACTGCCGATTTCTCTGGATTCTTTAATCAATCCGGATGTTTCCCCGGAAGACGAGGGAGCCGGTCAGATGAAGATGCTGTATTGCAGCTGCCCGTCAGAAATGCGTGAAACCCTCTTGCACCATACGCAGGAAACCATGAAAGAACTAACC
>NZ_QZEG01000072.1:0-11451 GCF_009917605.1 Anaerotruncus sp. 1XD42-93
GTCCCGTCCGGGCGGACGGCTTGTTTTTTGCTTGTGCAAAAAGCAAGGTAAAAAGCACACATAAGGGGGAAGCCCCCTTATGGAACCCCCGGAAGGGTGCCCGCCTTTGGCTGGGCTGAAGGGACACGCATGTCACAGCCCGCCCCAACCTGTTTTTTGCCCAGACAGGCCCCGCCCGCTCGACCCGGGCCGCACCGCAGAACCCCTCTACACTGTGCTCGAACGGATCGGTGCACAAGGCTTGCCGGGGAGGGGCACACGGGGAGGGGTCGCTGACCCCTAGCCCGTGAGGCAGCCCGCAGGGTCGTCGCGGCGTATGCCGCGCTTCGGGCCATAGGCCCGAGAAGACCCGAGGAAGGCGCGAGCGCCTATCCGTTTGGGCTGGGGCCAAACGGATGCTGCCTTTGACCCCTAGCCCGTGAGGCGCATCCTGCCCGAGCGTCGCGCGTAAGCGCGCTTCGGGCTGAAAGCCCGAGAAGCGAAGGGCGTTGTTTTGGTCTGGAACCCAAAACAACATGCGCCCTGGAACCCAAAAACGCCGCGCACCAAGGGGCCAAACGGATGCTGCCCCTAGAGTTTGTGCAGGAGGTCTTTCAGGTTGGGGGCGGCGGGAGCGGCGGCCTGGCGGTTCTCGTCGATCGTCTGCTGGAGCTCCTTGCGCAGGACGCGGACGTCATTCGGAGCAGTGATACCGAGCTTGACGCGGTCGGGCGCGGACTCGATAATCTTCACCTCGATGTCCTCGCCGATGAGCAGCGATTCCCCGGGCCTTCTGGTAAGTACAAGCATTCAGCGTACCCCCTTTCCGCCGACGAGCGGATATCTCACCGGCCAGTCCCCCTCGAGGACGACCTGACCGGCGATCCTGCGGGAGGGGTTGACCACGATCGGGCTTTTGAGGTTGACCGTGGAATTCTCGAGGGTATCCTTGAGCACGACCAGCAGCCAGCACATACAGTCCTCCTCGCCGATCTGCTTTTCGAACGCGGCGGGCAGCTCGGGGAGGTAGTCGGCCACCACCGCGTGGGGGTCGGCCAGGATGAAGCAGAGCTCCGGCTCCTCAAGCGACTGCAAAAATGCAAAGTGGCTGCCGATCGAATCGTCATTCAGAAAAACAAACCGGCTCTGGTTCTCAAACCCAAGAATCGGGCTGACAAAAGTAATTTCGCTGGTATCCTCGATTTCGATGACCCCGAAATCCCTGGTACGAATTTTCATCTCATCATCCTCCGTTGCGACTGATTCATAAAATGTGATCTGGCTTGCGGGCGGGCGGAACCAAAACGTTTTTTCTGGCTCCGGGGCGGGGATGCCGGTTCCGGCGGCTGTGCTCCCCACGCAAAACAGGCAACCCCCGCTTTTGTGAAAAACAAGGGCTGCCTGCTCGTTTCAAATGTGGGATGGTTCAGCTTTCCACATAATTCGGGTCCGCACTGGGCGGCACATAGGTTGGCGAGCCGAGCCATTCAACCGATACCTTCGGATACTGCAAAATCTCGATCGAGAATTTGCCGGGAATGTAGTTCATGACATTCTGCTGCTTCTGCCACTCGGTTTCAACCGAACCAGCGTGGTAATCGAGCGAAACGTCATACGGCTGGTAGCTCGAACGCACCTTGCCGCTCGGGATGAACTCGGTATAGGTGGTGATGTCGGCCGACTGCATCATCTTCTGCTGGACGATCTGTGCAATCGTCACACCTTTGTCAATCTCCCCTATCTGATTTCCCAGCTGCACCTCTTCCCCGATCTTCTGATAAACGCTCTGCCTGCCCCGCTGCGCAAACACCTGTAGCCACGAGCCGACCGACCTGACATTCAGGCTTTCGAACAGCTCGGTGGTATCCACATTGACCTTTGCGTTCTGGGTATGCAGGTCGATCCGGGTGGGATCGTGCGACATTTCACCCTTCGGCAGCTTCGGGACCTCCATCTCAAGACGGGCGCTTTGCGTCTGGATGTTGTATTTGATTGGCTGGCTGGTAATTCTGATCAACTGCACAAAAACACCTCCTTTCCCAAGAAACAAAACGTACTGTAATTGGGAACTGCTGTCTATCTCTGGCGGGCGCCCGGCGCCCGGGCAAGGGGTTCCGCCCGCCGCAATGAGCGAAATACTTTATCCTGTGAAGCGCATTTTTCGGGTGAATTGCCGCGAAGCGGCAAGAGGGGGCTTTTTGCAAGAGAAAAAGCCCCCTTGCAGAAAGGAAATACCGAACAGATCCTAAGATTGGTTCAGGGGGATAAAGCCGGGTTAGGACAGGAAGTCGAGCAGCGAGGTGGGCAGCAGTTTTGCGCCCAGCTGGAGGACTGCCATCCAGGTATATTCCGACTCTTTCAGTTTGATTGCTTCCTCGGCCGGGTCTGCCGAAACGAGGTTGCTTTCGCTCTCGGTCAGGGTCGTGATATCCGATTCCAGCCGGGTTTCCAGCTGGTTCAGGAAACCGGCGCGGGTATCCAGATCGAGGCGCGAAAGGCGCATATCGTCGGTCAGCTCGTCAAACGCCGTATGTGCGCTCTCGAGTGCGCCGCGGTTATAGGTCCCGCCCGCTTTGCCGTTCGGGTAGCCCAGCGCCTCCTCCATATCGGTAATCAGGTCGTAGACGTTCGGCTCATGCCCCAGCACATCAAGCCCCGAGAACGAGGTCTTGAACGCGGTGCGGGTGTCCACATCGCCGTCATCCGCCTCAAACCGCATCCCCAGGCCGAGGTCAATATAAATTTCCTTGTCGTTGGGCAGCGGACGGGTGAACCCATCTTCATCAATATAGGTGCCGTTTTCGCGGTCGATCTTGGACATCGGGATGCCGTTATAGGTCAGTTTGCCGTCCGCGCCCACCCCGAACGGGGCTGCCGCATTGGCCGAATCGCTGAACAGGTATTTCCCGCTGTACTGTGAATTCGCAAACTGCAAAATCTGCTCTTTCATACTATGCAGCTCCGCCGCGATTGCCTGGCGCCGCGGTTCGCCGCCCTCTTCACTCAGCGCGCGGACTACCCGCTCGTCAACCGTTTTCATGATGTCGTCGATCGAGTCGAGCGCGTTGAACACCGAGTTCATCTCGTCGATGACGTCCTGTGTGGCGGAGAGCTGGCGTTCGGACGCCTGCCGCTCCTCCTGGATTTTCATTGCGCGCACACCGTCCGCCACATTCTGGGAAAGGCGGTCGAACGCCGCGCCGGTGGTGCCGCGCTCAAACGCTGACGCACGCTTGGCCAGCGTATTATTCAGGTTGCGCATATAATTTCGGCTGACGCTTCTTTGTGTTACCCTCATAAATTTTCCTCACCTTTCTCCTGAGATTAGAGGCCCACCCGGCCGGTACGGTTAATCAGGACGTCGAGCGCCTCGTCAAGCGCGGTCATAAGCCGCGACGCCGCGCTCAGCGACTTGTTGTAAAGCATGACGTTTGCGACTTCCTCGTCCACCACCACGCCCGAAACCTCGTCCCGGCGGTCCTGAAGCTCATTGTTCAGGACGGTGGTGGCTTCCAGGCGGTTGTAATAGTAGTTTTTGTCCTCCGCGAGGGTGGTCGAATAGCCGGTGACATAATCGCTGAAGGTGGATTCCACCAGCTCCCCGCGGGACTGGAAGCTGATCTTATCCGCATTCAGCGCGTTGATCAGCTGGTTGAGCGCGTTGTTCTGCTTGCTGTCCAGAATCGAGATCACATAGCTCGGGTTGCCGTTCCAGTCGTCGGTGATCGTCAGGTTCTGCGCGTTGATCGGGCCGCCGTCGATCGAGCCGTACAGCTTTTTCTTGGGCGCGTTGGCGATCATCGTATCCAGCGCCTCCACATGGGTCTGCTTGAGCGCCTTTACGTCGGCCAGCTCCGCATTGACCGCGGTTTCCACCTGGGTCACCCCGGCTGCGCCATCCGCCAGATTGACGCCGCCCAGCCCGGTGATGCCGGTGTCAATATTCGTGTTCTGGTAGCCCTTGTCGTTGTATTCCTTGACAAGGCGGTCCATCTTGTCCTGCAGGGAGGTCATGTAGGTAGTGTCACCCGCTGCCTGCGCAGCAGCATATTTCTTGTTCAGCTCCTGGAAATCGGCTTTCAGCGCTTCCATATCCTTATACTGCTGGGTGCCGGGGATCAGCGTGCCGGTGATGCCTGCCGCAGTGTTGCCCAGAATCGGGTCAAAAACCGCGTCCGTGGTGGTGCCGAGCGTCAGGGTTGGGGCGGCATACCCCTTGTTTGCCGCGGCCGCGTCCGGATATTTGTAGCCCGCAACCAGAGCGTCCCACTGCCGCTCCAGATCGGCCTGCTTGGCAGTATCGCCCGCTGTAACGGCTGCGTCATACTGTGCCTGTAGGCTTTTATAGGTCGAGAGCAGGCCGTTGAGCGCCGATTCCTGTGCGCCGAGATCGTCTACCCGCTGTTTCTGCGCCTGGATTTCCGGGGCGGTGGTGTCCGGGATGATGCCGTTGACCGTATCCGCCAGCGTTTGTGCGAAGGTGTCCAGCTTGGCCTGGTAGTAAGGGATACCGCGTTTGGAGGTCTGCCCCTCGCCCGGGGCCGGGCCTGCGCCGTTGATGAAGTCGGTAAACCCTTTGATGATTCCATTCTTAAACTCGGCCTGCTGGTTGGTCGAGACCCAGCGCACCTCCACCGGGACAGTCGAATCGTGCATCAGCTCGGAGTTCGGGTCGGGGAACATCTCGAGCTGGTCGTACTTCGCCCGGTCCACCACCGTATGGCCGTTCATGGTCACGGTGACTGTGCTGTCGCTGTTGGTGCGCACCTCGATTTCGCCGTATTTGGAAAGCTCGTCAAGCAGCAGGTTGCGCTCGTCGAGCAGCTCGTTCGGCCCGAAATGCGGGTTGAGCGAAGCGCCCACGTCGTCGCCGATCGATTTGTTGACCGCTGCCAGCTTCTGCACCAGCTGGTTGAAGTCCTGCACCGAAACGCTCAGGTCAAACTTCTGCTGGGAGGCCACGTTATCCAGCTTCATCGAAAGCTGCTGGAGGGTTTGGGCCATATTCTTGAACGTGTTCATCACGATGTTTGCATAGGTTTCGGAATACGCGTCCTTGGAGAAGGTGGAGAGCGAATCCATCATCTCCTTGAGGGAATAACGGATGCCGCTGTCGCCGTTGACCTTCAGCTCGTCGATCGTGGATTCGATATCCCCGAGCAGGTTGTTGACCTTGTCATAATAGCCGGTCTCGGCGTTCTCCTCCCGGAACCGCTTGTCGAGGAACTTGTCGCGGGTCTGGGAAATGCCGTTGATCTCCACGCCCTGCCCGGCAAGCCCTGCGCGGTTATAACTGTAACGGGTGGCGCTCACGTTGGGGGCCACCGCCACCTGCTCCAGCCGCTGGCGGGTATAGCCATCGCTGTCCCAGTTGACGAGGTTCTGTCCGGATATGTCAAGCCCTTTCTGGGCAGTCATAATTCCGCGCTTTGCAATGTCAAAGCCCATAAAAGTTGGTCTAATCAAGCCAAAGTCCTCCTAATTTTAGATTTTCTTTTCGAACAGCGAGCTGGACGCCCGTTCCGCCGCCCTGGCTCCCGGCGCTGTGTAGGCCGCGGGGGCCTCCTGCGGCAGCGCGCTGCCCAATGCTTTCAGGTTCGCTTTGGCGAACGCGATGGATTTTTCGTTGGTAAACCGGATCATGCTGATCTGTTCCTGGATTTTTTGGAGGGACTTTTTCAGGCGCTCCCCCTCTTTGCCGCCGATCCGCTCGGCCGCCTGCGCGAGGGTCAGGCCCGAAAGCCCCGCCTCGGCCGCTGCCGCTTCCCGTTTCTGGTCGAGCTGCTCCAGCCGCATCAGCGCGGCCTGCTGGCTCGAGATCACATGGTTGACCTTCCCCGCGTCATACGAGATCAGCGAGCGGTATTTGGTTTCCTCCTGCCCCGCCAGCTCGTCGATGAACGCCTCATATTTAAAGATCAACTGCGCAAACCTGTTTTCTGCTTCGGTCATCTGGTCACCGCCTTACAGCCCCAACCAGCGCTGCATCACTGCATCCGCCAGCTCCCCGGTCGGGATATGATAGGTTCCGTCCTTCACCGCGCTGCTGATCCGCTCGAGTTTCCCCGGGTCGGAGGGTTTTTGCATCTCATCCATCACCGCACGCGTCAGCCGCTCGGCCTCGAGCTGCCGCGCTCCCTGCGTGCTGATCGAAATACGGTCGGTATGCTTCTTGCGTCCCGCCGCTTCCAGCGCCGCTGCAAAGCTCCCTTCCGCTTCCGGCTTGCGGGCGGCCTGCTTATATACTCCATATGCGGATACCGAATTTATCTTCATTCCGAATCCCCTCGTTTCTGTCCCGCCGCCCGTCGGTTTCCCTGTGCCGCGGCTCTTATCTTTCATTCTCTACTAAAAGTATTCGTCTCTTTTCCCCAAAACTAAACGCTGCGCTATGAAAAAATGTACAGCTGCGCAGTACCTTGCCTTCTTAAATTAAGAATGCCGCCCTCCGGCGGCAGGGGATGCCCGGTCCCGTCCGGGCGGACGGCTTGTTTTTTGCTTGTGCAAAAAGCAAGGTAAAAAGCACACATAAGGGGAAACCCCCTTATGGATCCCCCGCGCCCCCAGACAATGGTGGGGGATGTACAGCGGTGCAGCACCTTACCTTTTTTGAGAAGTGTGCCGCAAGCGGCACCGGGATGCCCGGTCCCGTCCGGGCGGACGGCTTGTTTTTTGCTTGTGCAAAAAGCAAGGTAAAAAGCACACATAAGGGGAAACCCCTTATGTATCCCCCGGAAGAGTGCCCGCCTTTGGCTGGGTGGAAGGGACACGCATGTCACAGCCCGCCTCGACCTGTTTTTTGCCCAGGCAGGCCTCGCCCACTCGACCCGGGCTGTACCGCAAAACCCCTCTACACTGTGCTCGAACGGGCCGAGCTTCCCAGCTTGCCGGGGAGGGGCATACGGGGAGGGGGCACTGCCCCCTAGCCCGTAAGGCAAACTGAGGGGGCGTCGCGGCCTTAGCCGCGCTTCGGACCGCAGGTCCGAGAAGTCCCCCGAAGTAGGGCGCTTGCGCCCCGGAAGTTTGGTCGGGAATCCAAACTTCCGTTGCCTTGACCCCACTACACAGTGCCCGAACGGGCCGAGCTTCCCAGCTTGCCGGGGAGGGGCATACGGGGAGGGGGCACTGCCCCCTAGCCCGTAAGGCAAACTGAGGGGGCGTCGCGGCCTTAGCCGCGCTTCGGACCGCAGGTCCGAGAAGTCCCCCGAAGTAGGGCGCTTGCGCCCCGGAAGTTTGGTCGGGAATCCAAACTTCCGTTGCCCTCAGCCCCTCTTGTGGGGTGCGCCGAGCGGCTGTCGCGGCCCTGGCCGCGCTTCGCGCCTGCGCGAGAAAGCCGCGAGTGGGGGCGTTTTGGTCTGGAACCCAAAACGCCGCGCACCTTTAAGGGGAGAAAAAAGGAGGGGAAAAATCCCCTCCTTTTTCAGGAATCAATCTTCGATGCCGGAAGTTTTCTTGGACTCATTTGCCCAGTCGTCGAAACGCTTCATGACCTCGGTATAGGTGTTCTGGCTGATCGAGGGGAGCTTGCCGCCCAGCTCGACGCCCGCGGCCTTGAAGCCTTTTTCGACCGCCTTGCGCAGCTCTTCGATCTTGGAGGCGTCGCCGCCCGAGAGGGCCTTGGCCATATCCATGATGCGGCCCGCGACCGCGTCGACCGAATATTCGCCGCCCGGCTCGAGGGTTTTTGCCGCTGCCGCGCTCTGTTCGGGGCTGACATAGAGGTTCATCCCGAACAGGGTGAGGTTGCTCTTCTGGCCCTGTTTGACCACCATGCTCTGGAGCATCTTGACAAAGCTGTCCTGACGCGCCTGCTCCGCCTGCTGGAGCGACTGCACCTGTGCGGAATTCAGCTGGTTTTTGCTGTAGGTGACCGGTTTGTCGTTCCCGGTTTTGGTGAAGGTATCCTGGTTGACCTTCTGATCGGACGCGGAGGAAGATTCCTCCTTCACCGCAGTATCCGCTGCCTCGGAAGAGGCTTTCTGCGCCGCTTTTGCCGCCGCAGTGGACCATGTTGCGCCGGAATAGCCTGCATTATAAACAGAATTGTTCCCGATCTGCATGAATTTTCCCTCCCAAAAGACAAAATGTTAGATAAACGAATTCATCATCATACCAACCGCATAATAGTTGGACATGTTGTGCACGCCGATGCGGCTATAGGTGCTCATCATCTTGAAATAGTCGGTGTTGCCGAACGAAGCGCCGCCCGCCACGCTGCTGAACATGTTCTTGTTTGCGCTGCCGGTGCTGCCGGACGAGCTGCCGACCAGGCTTGCGGAAGGCGCGTTCAGGCCGGTCTGGGCGTCCTGCTTGGAGTTGTCCGCAATCCGCTTGGTCAGGTCCTTGACAAAGCTGGCGTTCTCATCCATCTTCGCCATGAACTTGTCGCCGTTGATCTTGAGCTTGCCGTCGCTGCCGACCGACATCCCGATCATCTCGAGCGAACGCTCGGAAACCGGCGGGGTCACCATCCGCTTGAGCTGCTTGAGCACGCCCACGCCGCGGCCCTCGTTCTTCTCGAGGAAGCTGATGACGTCGTTATACGCGCTGACCAGGTCTTCCATCGCGTCGAGCGCTGCGGAAGAATCGCTGCCGCCCGCCTTGATCTTGGTGCTGCCGGTGCCCTTGAAGTTGACGGTGATCCCGTCCACCTCGACAGTATTGGTCTTGGACGTAAAGGTTTCGGTCTCCTCGCCGTTTTTGGTCAGGGTGAACACCGCCTCGCGGCCCTCGGTCTCGACCTTGTCCAGCCCGAGCGATTCCGCCGCGCTGCCGCTCGCTGTGAAGCCGCCGCTGCCGGTGCCTGCCTCCCCTTCAATCGAAAGGTAGGATTTCCCGTCCTTCTTGGTGACCGACGCGGTAACCCCCGCGTTCAGGCTGTTGATCTTCTCCGCGAACTTCTCGAGCGCCTCGTGGTTGGTCTTTGCGCCCGCCGAGCTCAGGCTGACGTTGTAGGTCCCTTTTGCGGTCTGGAGCTTGAGCGAGCCGCCCAGTGCGGGGAGTTCGCCTTCGCTGGCGTAGCCGTTGGAACGGTTGACCTGCCCCGACGCTGTCTGGGTAACCAACAGCTCGTAGGTATCGTCCTTGTTCTCCAGCTTGCCCGAGACAGTCGCGACGGTGCGGTCTTCCGACGCAGCCGCCATCTTGTCGGCCTTGCCGTTGATGACCTTGTCCGCTGCTGCTTCCAGCTTGGACAGCTTCTCACTGTACTCTTTCAGGAACTTGGTATCCTCCGTCCCCAGCGTACTGCTCGACGTGGCGCGCGAAGCGCCCACCGCCCCAACACTCTTGTTGCTGCTTATCGATGTCAGATACTTCATCTGATTCATCTGGGAATATCCCGACAGGACTGTATTCATCCAGTTTCCCGAATTGACAGATAACATGGCTTTTCCTCCTTACTCTAGCATTTTGGCTGGACACGCGGGTATTCCCGCGCGCCTGTTTCCTACTATAAATGTTCGCCCGCCATTCTGGAAAAACAAGCCGCCCAAGCGCTTTTTTCATAAATTTTTCACATCCGGGCCATGCCTGCCCACCGCGCGGTATCCCGCTTTTTCAGAAAAAAAGAACGCCGCCTTCCGGCGGCATTCGAAGAGATGGCTATTTTATCTTTTCCGGCAGAGGGCCGCGCCCGCCGCCACGCCCGAGACGATCACGCCCGCGGCGGCAAGCCCCGCGGCTGCGGACGAGCCGGTGGAAGGGATCGCGGGGGACGCCGCTGTGGGCCGGGGCGCGAGCGGCTGGTCGGTGATGAGGTAGCTCCCCAGAACCCGCACGTTTGCAGACCACCCTGCAACCGGGTCCTGGCTGCGGTCGGAATACCGGAATTCCCCGGTCCGGTCAGCCAGGCCCCCGTCCCCGTCGATCTCGTAAATCCAAACCCGGCTCACAGCGGGCGCATCCGGGCCGTCACGCTCCCAGGGGATGCCGAGCGTCAGGGCCGCACGCCCGGCGCCGGGCACCATCGGGCGCCCTTCGAATGTATAGAACCACGCCCGCGCATCCGCCGGGCGGACATACGTCTGCATGATCCGCTCGTCCGCCCGGGTGGACAGCCGCGCGTAAAACTGCCCGGGGACCTGCCCCTCCGGGAACGAAAGCGCAGCCAGGCCATCCCCCCAGAGGATCGCGTCGCCATCGTCGAGCATGGCCACATGGGAGCTGTCCTCCCGCGCTTCGCTGGATACGGCGAGCGGTTCGACCGGTTCACGCACCGCCGCCGCGGCAACCCCACTGAAAGCTGCCACCAAAACTGCCAGTATCGACGCAAAAACCCGCTTCATGCCGTATCCCTCCCTTTCTGCCGCGCCGGAAATCCGGCGTCTCTTTTTCCTTATTTTATAGTATATACCACCAAAGCCCGGATCGTCAAGTCAATTTGTAACCATTTTGTAACCAATTTGTAATTTCTCGCGCCGCTTTGTTACCAGTTTGTCATTTTTTGCGCGGCTGCGCGGCACTTCTCTATTTAAATAGGAAGCAGACAAAGCCCCCAGCCCGGTCCTCAGCCCCAAGGCCCCCGAAGAAGGGCGCAAAAGCCCCGCATCCCACGCCGCTTGCGGCGCACCTTTTTAAGAGGATAACCCACCTGCATCGCTGTGTAATAAAAAAAGGCCCCGCATCTGCGAAGCCTTTTTGTTCTGGAGCAGGTGACGGGAATCGAACCCGCGTTGTCTGCTTGGGAAGCAGAAGTGTTACCATTGCACCACACCTGCGACGTCGGTCTTTATTATAGCGCGTCCGGAGCGTTTCGTCAAGCCGTTTGGAAAATTTTTTGTGCCGCTGCGGATACAGCCGCTTTCCAGCCGCCGGGACCGGCCTGCCATCCCGGTGGACAAAGCGCGCTGGCAGGCAAAATCCAGCCGCCGGACCGCAGGCTCCCGCCTTTAAGCGGCTTGACTGTAAAACAGCTGCACCGCTTTGAACAGGATGTCCACGATCAGCAGGAACTGCGAAAACCGCATCATTTTTGAAAGGTAACGGAACAGCTTCTCGTCCGTCTCGTGGCTAAACAGCACCTGCCTTTTCTCCCTGCGCAGGAACAGATAGACCACCCCAATGACAAGCAGGACCGTCCCCGCCACAAGCAGGACGAATGAAACGCTGCTTTTTTGCAGAAAGAGGTCCGCCAGAACCACCCCGATCGAAAAGATCGGAAAAAGGGCTGTTAAGAATAGGAAAAGAAAGCCGCATATCTTTTTCATGCTCTTTACACCCGCATCAAACCATTTATTTGGTGCATGTTACCTCACATTCCCATCATAAAGGGTCTGTCGGATTTTGTCAATCGTTTTGGAAAATTTTTGTCTATGACGATCTGTTTGGCAACGGAAATTTGGGCTGGAACCCAAACTTCCGTTGCGCAAGCTCCCTGCTTCGGGGGTCTTCTCGGATCTGCGGCCCGGACTGCGAGCCGCAGCGAGCGTTTCGAGGCCAACCGCCGCAGGCGGCTCTTAGGCCGAGATCGCG
>NZ_QZEG01000073.1:0-11401 GCF_009917605.1 Anaerotruncus sp. 1XD42-93
TGCCGCTTCTTTCGCTGCTGCTGTCCAAATACGTTGTATTGCTATTTGGCTCCTTCTTTATTGACGACACCGTCTAAATGGCGGTAGCCGGAGCAGATAAAAGCGTCCTCTACCCATTTCCCCTGCACAAGGTTGTAGCGGTGTGTGAGTTTTGAGCCGCAGTCGGCGCAGTAGAGAAGCCCAGTCAAGCGGTTAGGGGCGTTCTGCCGCTTCGGGGCGCGGCGCACGGTTTCCCGTATCTTCTGTACGGTCTGCCATGTTTCCACGTCAACAATGGTGGGGATTGCGTCCTCAAAAATATACTGTTCTTCCGGCGCGGTCTTGCGGCTGCTTTTGGTCTTGTAGTTCTCGCATACGGTTTTCCCTAATACCTTGCGTCCTGTGTATTCCGGGCGTTTCAGTATGTAGCCGATAGTGGTCGCTGACCATGCGTAGGGGTCTGTGTATTTTGCCGCCCGGACTGGCTCGCCTGTCCGCTTCCAATGCTCGGACGGGATAGGGATTTTCTCGGCGCGGAGTGCCTTTGCTATGCTGGCTACGGTTTCCCCGGCAAGGACGCTCTGGAAGATACGGCGCACAACGGCGGCGGCTTCTTCGTCAATTATCCATTCGCCTTTTTCCTCTTTGGAAGCGCGGTAGCCATAGCAGACACTACCAGAGCAGCGCAAGCCCTTTTCCATTCTTGACTTGAAAACAGCTTTGATTTTGCGGCTGGTGTCGGCAACATACCACTCGTTTATCACGTCACGGAAGATAGACATAATATCAAAGCCGTTGGCGGTGTCAAGGTTGTCATTTGCGGCGATAAAACGCACATGGTACTCGTCAAAGGTGCGCTTCAATAGCCCCACTTCAACCACGTCACGCCCGATTCGGCTTTGGCCTTTGATGATAACCGTTGCCACGTTCCCCGCCCGGATTTCGTCCAACATAGCGTCCAGCCCCGGACGCTTGAACGTAGTTCCACGGATTCCGTCATCTGTAAAGTGCCGGATATTGGTAAAGCCGTTTTTCCTTGCGTAGTCCTCTAAAATCCGCTTCTGAGAAGCGATTTGTCAAGGATATTTTCACCTAAAAATATTATCCGTCCACATTTCGCACTGACCTATTACCGTCTGCACAGCATCGTCCATCCCCTCCGGGGGATACTTATGCCGCTTGAGCAGCCGCTTAACCAGCTTGCGCATACCGGCGCGGGCGCTCTCTTTCTTCTGCCAGTCGATGGTTCGGTTCTTCCGCAGGAGGTCGGTCAATTCCTTGGTGATGGCGATCAATTCCTCATGCTCGTAAAAATCCTTGACCGCCTGGGGCTTGGTAAGCGCGTCATAAAAAGCCAGTTCCTCCGCGTTCAGCCCCAGCGCCTCCCCCTCCGCATTTGCCGCCGCAATATCCTTGGCAAGCTTCAGAAGTTCCTCAATAACTTCCTCATTGGTAAGCATTCCGTTCAGATAACGGTTCATGGCGCTCTGGATGATCTCAGAAAATTTCTCCGACTTGACCAGGTTCGTCCTGCGGTAAACGGAAACTTGTTCCGCGATCAGCTTTTTCAGCAGTTCCACCGCCAGATTTTTCGCCTTCATGTTTGCCACTTCTTCCAGAAACTTCGGATCAAACAGGGAGAACTCCGACTTCACATCGGAGAAAAGATTGATTATGCCCTCGCTTTTAATGCTGTGCTTCAATAGTTCGTTAATCCGCTCATTCACTTCGGGCAGGGTAAATTTCTTCCCTGTCCCGCCGGACTGTAAGCGGACGATCATCGTGCGGACAGCATCAAAGAACGCCGCCTCAAAACGTGTACTCTCATCCACCAAGCTGCCGCACAGGGTAAGGGCCTGCCGGAGCAGCAACGCCTCTTTGATATAAACATTCTGCGTCCGCTCATTTTCAGGCAGGTTATGCTCCGCAACACTCTTGCCCAGAATGAAGTTGACGCCTCCGCTGATAGCCTTCGCTTTCTCAAAATCATTGCCGGACATAAACCTCCCATAGTCATAGCCATGGAAGAAATCCCGGCAAATCGAGAGCTTTTCCAAGAACTTCGGATAGGCGGCCTTGCTGACATCGGTGTCGCCGTAGTTTTTCCTGTCTCTGGCGGTGTAGTCGTTCATTGCCTGCTTGAGGGCGGCAGCAATACCCACATAGTCCACCACCAGCCCACCCTCTTTGTCCTGGAAGACGCGATTGACGCGGGCGATGGCCTGCATCAGATTGTGGCCGGACATAGGCTTATACACATACATCGTCGCCAACGATGGAACATCAAACCCGGTCAGCCACATATCCACCACAATGGCGATCTTCAAAGGCGACTCGTTGTCCTTAAATTTCCTCGCCAGCTCGTCCTTGCGTGCCTTGTTCCCGATGATCTTCTGCCATTCCTCGGGGTCATTGTTACCCTGGGTCATCACGACCGCCACTTTCTCCGTCCACGCAGGGCGCAGTTCCATAATGCGCTGGTATATCTTCATAGCAATGGGGCGGGAATACGCAACGATCATGGCCTTTCCCGTCAGGATATTGGCCCGGTAATTCTCGTAGTGGTCGAGAATGTCATTGACCAGAGAGTTGATCGTCTGCTCCGCACCCAGGATGGCCTCCATCTGGCCCAATTCCTTCTTGCTCTTTTCAATGACATACGGGTCCGCTTTCTGGGCCATGATGTCATACTCGGCGTCAATAAGACGCAGGGTGTGCTCGTCCAATTTCAGGTGAATGACCCGGCTCTCATAGTAGACCGGCCTTGTGGCACCATCTTCCACAGCCTGCGTCATATCATAGATGTCGATGTATTCACCGAACACTTCGCGGGTGCTGCGGTCCTTGGAGGAAACCGGCGTGCCGGTAAAACCAATGTATGTAGCGTTGGGCAGACTGTCCCGGATGATTCGGGCAGTCCCGACAACCGTTTTAGCTTCGATCTCCCCGTTATCCTTCCGCCGGGTAACCACCTTCTCTGTCAGGCCGTATTGCCCCCGGTGGGCCTCGTCCGCCATAACGATAATATTCCAGCGTTCGGAGAGCGGTTCGCCGCTCTCCTCAAATTTCTGCATAGTGGTAAAGATGATCCCGTTGGTCTGACGGTCCTTTAACCAGTCCTTCAAGCCAATTTCTATATGCTTCGGCGTTTCGCCCTGCCGCAGTTTCTCCTTATACTCGTCGCTCAGCTTGCGGCAGGTGGCTTGTACCGGCGTCTGCCGCAGAAAATCCCTGCATCGGGCAAACTGGCCGTAGAGTTGATCGTCCAGATCGTTCCGGTCGGTTATGACAACGATGGTTGGGCTCTCCAGTGCCTCTTGCAGATAGTGGGCGTAGAACACCATGGACAGGGATTTTCCGCTGCCCTGGGTATGCCAGAAAACGCCGCCCTTGCCGTCTGTGCGGGTGGCGCGGCGGGTGGATTCCACCGCCTTTTTGACGGCAAAATACTGATGATACCCGGCTAGAATTTTGAACGTGTTCTGACCGTCTGCATTGAAGCAGATAAAATTTTTGATAATGTCAAGAAAGCGTTCTTTCTCAAATAACCCTTTAAAAAATGTATCAAATTGGGCATACTGCGTATTCTCATAGCTGCCGTCCGTTGTCTTCCACTCCATATACCGGTCCTCACCGGAGGTGATCGTCCCGGCCCGGGAGTGGGTCATATCGCTCATGACGCAGACGGCGTTGTAGACGAACAGCGAAGGAATTTCGTGCATATAGTTCCTAAGCTGGCGGTAAGCGGCTGAGGCGTCCGTTTCCTCCCGAGAGGGGGATTTCAGCTCCACGACAACAAGCGGCAGTCCGTTGACGAACAAAATCACGTCGGGCCGCTTTTCTGAGTTCTCTACCACCGTCCACTGGTTGGCGATAGTGAAATCGTTGTTGTTGGGATTTTTGTAGTCCACGAGGTAGACGAGGGTGGAGCGCTCCTCGCCGTTTACGAAATATTTCACCGGCACGCCGTTTTGCAGGTAGTCCATGAACACCAGGTTCTTTTGCAGCAGCGTCCCGCTCTCGAAGTTTTTCAGCTTGTAGGCCGCCTCGTTGAGCGCGTCCATGGGCAGGGCAGGGTTGACCCGCCGCAGGCAGGGGAGGAGAATGTCCTCATATAGCGGAAATCGGTAGTCCCGCGCCACGTCAGGGCCGTAGACGTAGGTATAGCCTAATTGCTCCTGAAAGAGCTGGAGGACGGCGTTTTCGTAGTGGGATTCGGTGAAATGGGTAGACATGATCTATCTCCTCATAATATCTTCAACCTGTTTTGCTAAGCTAGGTTTTATATCTTCCCAAGACTGTTTTCTATTTTTGCTTGCATAAAAAACTTTTGCAATTTTTTCTAACTCAAACAGCTGGCCTGTTGTATATTCATGAAATTTTGCGGTTCGGACATTAATTGCATTCTTAAGTGTTTCTAAGGCCATATTATTAGCAGGATCAACAGCTATCCCCCTCATTATATTATTTTGCATGGTCAAAGATTGAATATCATATTCCTGAGTTTGTCCATACAGACTTGTCGAAATATTTCTAATGTTATAAACTGTTTGTTGGAAGTCCTGCAATTCACCATAAACTCGAGCGAATTTCCCCCGCTTGCAAAATGGTACAAACATATTAAGATTCATGCCATTGGAAAAATCAATACTTAGTGCTGATAATTCATATACTTGTTTAAAAGATAGCGATTCCATTCTCATTGCAAATGGAATTTGGGGCAAGATTTTTCCGATTTCTTGAGAAATAACGCACATATTAACATAGAGTGATCGAATATTACTGTCTGTTTTTTCGATAATCATATTTCTTTCATGGAAATAGCCGATAGTCGGTACAACAAGGGAAACAATAAAACCACTAAAAACACTAGATACAATTCCCTGCAATGCGGCATATCCAGTGGTCTGTGGCGCGAATAGTGCCAAAAGTACAGTCCCAACCCCAGTGAAAAGAGTCAATGTACCGCAGACTATTGCTGTTATTTTGTTTATTTTCATATTAACATCTCCGTAAAGTGTTTTTTCTTTATGCTTGAACAGTTGACACATCGATTTTGCCAGCCATGAGCTCTGGGAGCATACTATCTCGTAAAGCGATCAAAGATCGATTTTGCTCTTCCAAAAGTTGTTGTTGGGCAAAAACAGGTATGCAAAATGCATTAAATTCAGCAAGAGTTTTAGCATCTGGAATAACCGCTGGCACAGATTTCATTGTACCTCCAGATACCTCTTTAAAGGTAGAGCCGGAAGCCATTCCTTCAATAATGGAAAGGTTGTTCTTCAAAAAATAGTAAACATAAGCTGTCCCGATTTCTTGCTTTGGAACAACAGACTTAAATCCCTGATTTGTTGTGACCTCACCAGCCGCTATTGCTATATATCCGATAGGCGCACGGGATGAAAATAAGACAGTTCCTTCCGGCATAATGGTTGCACTGCTATTTTTCAATCCCAATTCGGTAATATCAGTTTCTCCATGCGTTATGAACTTTGACTTATTGACCGAAAGAGCTTTGGGTGTAATCCATGCAATCCCGTGGTCAGTATAATATTCTGATTTTGCTTTTGAGGGAGTACTACCTCCAATGACAGTTCCGAGATCGCAGATTGTTCCTGTTTGCCATTCAGGACAAGCATTATCTATGAATAGCTCTTGAAAAAGAGACTGGGCTTGCTGCTCCAAATTCATATTTATCTTCTGGTTCAGTTCAATTTTACTATCCAGCAAGCTCAGAATGTGTGATATTTTTCGCTGTAAATCTAATTTAGGTAGATAAAAAGTATAGTTACGCATGGTCTTCAAGGAAATATGCTTTATCGTTGAACCCGTAGACATCAAGTCAATATAGTTTTTGAAATGTGGACTTTGGAGTTGATAATAAATATAGTCAACATCGACATCTGCACAAACTGTTATAAAACAAGCCCCCTTACCGAGTACGCACTTTTCTCCCCGATAGCGAGCAATATTACCTATTGTACCATCAATCGAATACAATATAGTGCGTTTAGTAAGCGGAACTCCATATTTGCGAAATTCCTCATAGGTCGTCCGCTTTTCTTTGCCTTTTTCGACAATGCGCCCGTTTTCTAAATTGGTTGCATTTACGAACAGATACTCACCATCTGGATAAAACTTAGGCGCTTTATGTAACCCATCGCTGAGAGCATCGGATATTTGGAGCAAAGAAACCATTTGATTCTCATATTTCATACCCAATCGCCCCCAACTGCTTCCTGATCTCCCCCTCCAGCTCGTGGGACTTTTGGAACAACTCCCCCAGTTCGGAAGTCAGCCGCCCCATCTTCTCCTCGAAGGGTTCCCCATCTTCCTCCTGCTCCTTGATTCCCACATACCGCCCCGGCGTAAGGATATAGTCCTGTTTTGCGATCTCCTGCAAGTCCGCCGCCGCGCAGAACCCCTTGACCTCCTCCAGCGTCCCCGCCGCGAAAGCGTTGTAGGTATCCGCGATCTCCCGGATGTCCCCGTCCGTCAGCTCCCGCAGCTTCCGGCTGACCATCGTTCCCATTTTCCGGGCGTCGATGAACAGCGTCTTGCCCTTCTGCTTCTTGTTTTTCGCCAGGAACCACAGGGAAACGGGAATCTGCGTGGTGTAGAACAGCTGGGGCGGCATGGCTACAATGCAGTCCACCAGATCAGCTTCTATCATATTCCGGCGGATGTCGCCCTCGCCCCCGGACTGGGAGGACAACGAGCCGTTTGCCAGCACCATGCCGATGCGCCCGCCTGGGGCCAGGTGCCAGATCATGTGCTGGAGCCATGCGAAGTTGGCGTTCCCGGCAGGCGGCATCCCGTACTGCCACCGCACGTCCTCCCGCAGCTTGTCCGCACCCCAGTTGGAGAGGTTGAAGGGCGGATTCGCCATCACAAAGTCGGCCTTGAGCTGTGGGTGACAGTCGTCAAAGAAGGTGTCGGCGCTGAACTTCCCCAGGTCAGCGTCAATGCCCCGGATGGCTAGATTCATCTGTGCCAGCTTCCAGGTGGTGGGGTTGGAGTCCTGACCATAAACTGAAATGCGGTTGATGTTCCCGCTATGGTTCTCGATAAACCGAGCCGACTGGACAAACATACCGCCGCTGCCGCAGCAGGGGTCATAGACCCGCCCATTGAAGGGCTGAAGCACCTCCACCAGCGTTTTGACCACGCACTCCGGCGTGAAGAACTCCCCGGCCAGCTTGCCCTCCTGCTCGGCGAATTTCCGCAGGCAGTACTGGTAGGCATTCCCCAGAATATCCTTGCTGCTGCCAGCCTCTACCATCTGGAGGTTGGTAAACAGATCGACCACATCGCCCAGTCGCCGCTTGTCCAGCTCCGGGCGGGCAAAGTTCTTGGGGAGAATGTCTTTCAGCTTCTTGTTCTCCTTCTCGATACTGCGCATGGCGTTGTCGATCACTGCGCCGATCTCCGGCGTATGAGCGGCGGCGGCAATGACCTTCCACCGGGCAGACTCCGGTACGAAGAAGATGTTCTCGGATGTGTACTCGTCGATGTCCTCCTCAAAGCCGTCGCCCTCGGCTAGCAACTCGTTGTATTTTGCCTCGAACCGGTCGGAGATGTATTTTAAGAAAATCAGGCCAAGTACGACAGACTTATATTCCGATGCGTCCAGGTTGCCGCGCAGGACACAGGCCGCGTCCCATATCTGTTTTTCGAAGCCGTTGTTGGTTGTATTCGTCTCAGCCATCCCATTTTCTCCTCTGGTATGATTTGGTGTTTCCATTATACAGTCAAAAGCGACAAAAAGCAACCGAATGTATTGCTACATTGTTCGAGAAGGGAGCGTTTGTTGAAAGAATTTTTCTTGCTATGGGAGCAGAGTGATTCTTATACGTCCTTGCTTTTCGCGCTTCCGGGCATACTCCACCAAATCCCACGCATTGCTGACTGAATGTTTCACATAGGCAATCAGATACTCGCTGTGCTCCACCATGTATCGGTTGGCCCGGACGATAGCTGCCCGCTTAGGCACAGCCTCCATTCCCGGCGGATAGAACGTACCATCGAAACCGGGCGGTGTCGGCGTAGGTCGGTCATAGGGATGATAGGGCAACAGCAAAGTGAGCGTCACCTCCGGGTGGCGCCTTTTTGATGCCTTGACGCATTTTGCCGCCAGTGCATCAAAGCGGCCATATTTGCCTACGACGAACTCTGTCACGCCGTATTCGGTTATGTGGCGTTCAACCACAGCAGAAAATTTATCTAATAGAGTGTCTGGGGCCTCACGGTGTCCAATAAAGAAACAGATTGGCATATTATCCCTCCTAATTAATCTGCGATATATCGCAAATTCATTATAGCATAGATTTTGCATTTGGGATATATCCTACACGATAAATCGCAAATTTGGCTACAATAGAAGCATCATGTGGGAGGGAGTGGTGTAGCGGTGAATGCTAAGACGGCGGTTGCTCGTCGCATCCATGCGCTATGCTTGGAGCGGAATATCGCAATCAACGCCCTTGCCAACCAATGCGGCGTTGCGCCTTCCACGATTTACAGTATGTTGAACACCAAAAGCAAGAATCCGGGAATTGTTTCCATTCAAAAGATTTGTGACGGCCTTGAAATCAGTGTTCGCAAATTTTTCGATGATCCACTATTTGAAAATCTTGAACCCGAGATAAAGTAGCGGGCCAGGAGCATTACCTCTCCTGGCCGCGCTCTTTTTCGTAGCTTTGCTTCGTCTGATGAACCTGCAACTGTTGCAGGTTCATCAGACGAATAGATACCGGCTCCGCTGTTTCATTCAACATTTCGGCAACATCCATTCGGCTCTGTGCCAGCGTTCCGGAATCAAACTTCTTGCCATAGGCAGCTTGTAACCGCTGTAGAGTTTCGTACTCTTTATCAGGACGGATAGCATGACGGGCGGTATCCAGTTCTATGGTGTCCATATCTGCAGACTGTTGTTGCAACTCAGTATACTGCGCCAGTGCCACTTCCAGTTCATCGGTGTACTTCACCTCCTGCTGGTCCAGCTTTTCCAGAGAGGATTCCATCGAAACGATACGTTTTTTGATTTCCGCCATACCATAATCGTTCACACAATTAAACTGATTGAGCAACAGGGCTTTCTCGCTTTTCAATTCCTCAATATCTTCTGTCAAAGCGGCGATTTTCTGCGCCAAATCCCGATGCCGGAACACCTGGAGTGCTGAGGTAGCTTTTTTCTCATCCAGCAATATCCGGCGCTCCCGAATCTTTATCTTGAACTTTTGGGCTACATCCTCATACCGTTTAATGTCTGGCCGGACGGCTTGAAGCGTATCAGAAAAATGCTTCTTTCCAGCTCCAATATGTAAAAGCTGATACCGGAAGATAATCATTTTCTGGCGTACAGTTTCCATAGCCTCCGCGATAGCGGGGACCGTATTCTTTACTGCATCCATCAGTTTCTTAACCAGCGATTTCAACTCCCGCAGCAGGGCATTGTCCGCCTTGATCTTCCGGTTCAGTTCACAGCGCTCAGAAATGATGCCCTTTTGTTCCAGCGCACGGGCGGCTACTCCCTCATGAATGGTAGGCTGTTCATCCGACCCACGCTCCGCATGGCTACGATGATCAACACGCTCCTGGCTCCCGGCCCGCTCAAGAAATCGGTTGGTCACATTGGCCCATGCCGCCCGCCAGAGGGCAAGCTGATCCTCGCTATTCCAGCGTTCAGAGATAGGATTTTGTCTGCCGTACTTTGTGCTTTTGGGATACTTGGAAATGCGCTCATAACCTTGCGCTTCCGCCTGGGAGGGTGTCATATATACTTTCTTTTTGCCAACTTTGTACGGATACTGCTTCTCCCAGCCCTCGGCCTGTGCCAACTTAAACTCCGCCGCAGTGAATCTCCGTTCCTCACCATCCCGAATACACAAATATTCTTTTTCGGTCTTATGCTGCCATTTACCATCCTTGGTCAGAGGCCGCACGGTCAGCAGGATATGAGCGTGTGGATTGTGACCATCCGTATCGTGGATGCACACATCAGCGCACATCCCATCCGCCACAAAATTGGTCTGTATGAAGTTCGTCAACAGGGTTATCCACTCGTCTTTGCTCAGTTCAACAGGGAGCGCCACCACGAACTCGCGGGCGAGGCGGCTGTCCTTCGTTTTCTCCGCTTCCTCCACGGCGTTCCAGAGGATTTCCCGATCCGCCCACTCCGTAGGCGCCATATTCGGCAGAAAAACCTGTTGCCACACAAGCCCCTGCTTCCGGATATAGTCATGCTGTACGCCGTCATAGTCGTTGTAAATCCGGGAGCAACTCATGTAGGCCGCCGCCGCGACAGCGGAGCGGCCTGTTCCCCGGCTGATAACCTTTGCCTCCAAATGATAAATTGCCAGTTTTTATTACCTCCGTCCTTCGTCTCCCGTCCTTCGTCCAACGTCCCCCGTAACAGCGAAAAGCTGCCAGTGGCAGGTTTTCGCTGGCGTATGGAACAGGTCGGCGCGCCGATCTGTTCCATACGCACCGGGAATGACCGCAGTCATTCCCGGCAGGCCCCCGCAGGGGCCGCATCCGCCTCGCAGAGCGCACGACTGCCGAAGGCAGTACCACCGCCCGCGCAGCGGGTGGTGAGTAAGTGCGCCCTTCGGGCCGGGAAAAGCGGAGCGCCCCGGCGAACCGGGACGCTCCTGCTTTGCGTACTCAATTTGTAAGTTCGTGAAGATATGCTTCCAAATCGTTCAAGCTCATGCTCACCGTCTGCGGCAGAGCCTTCTCCAAAACAGCCCCCTCCTGGATTAACCGCCGTGTCCGGGCTTTGCGCTGCTTCACACGGTCACGGGCCTGGGCTTCTTCCAAACGGTGTCGGGCCTGGATCAGTTTCTTTTCATTATCCGTCATAGTAACTCCTTCCCGGCCTTAACTGGCCTGTTAGCACTGGAAACGCCTGATTTTGACACCAAAATTCTGCAAGTTGGTATCATAAAGGGCAAAAAACAGCACCAGATACAAATTCCCTGTGTAAATACAAGAAATTTGGTATCTGGTGCTTATATTTTTGGTGTTAATTCAATTCGTTATGGCATCAAAATGGCCCGCTGTGGTATCAAAAACTGTCCACGAAATCCAATGCTGTATCGTCCGATTCCTGCTGGTCCTCTTGGGTTGCGTTCTCAGTAGAGGCCGGTTGCGGTGGGATATTCTGCAACAGGTTGAGCAGCGTAGCCGCTGAACTGACAGGAGCGGCGTGATCGAACCCGGCCCGGATGGTTTCCAGCACCCGCTGGAGGAAAGCGTCCTCCTTCTCACGGGTTTCCAGATACGGGTCAGAGAACAGCCGCCCCCGGCGCTCAAAATAGTCGTTGACTGCGGCAATCACCGCCCTGCTGTAAGAACCTGTATTCACAAGGAGAAAAGAACGTGGTAAAATAGAGATATGGAAGAAAAAGGACGGGAGTCG
>NZ_QZEG01000074.1:0-11054 GCF_009917605.1 Anaerotruncus sp. 1XD42-93
TTCCCCCTTATGTGTGCTTTTTACCTTGCTTTTTGCACAAGCAAAAAACAAGCCGTCCGCCCGGACGGGACCGGGCATTTCCTGCCGCTTGCGGCACACTTATCAAAAAAAGCAAGCTACTTCGCAGATGTATAAAAAATGGTGGTGGTTTTTATGATGACACAAGGTCAGATCATGACCATCTTTCAGGAGGGGATGCTGCTGGCGATGAAGCTGGCCGCGCCGATCCTGGTGGCAAGCATTGCGATCGGACTGGTCATCGCGATTTTTCAGGCGGCCACCCAGATCCACGAGCAGACGCTCACCTTCGTCCCGAAGGTGCTGATTATCTCCCTGCTGCTCCTGCTGCTCGGCTCGTGGATGATGACCCTGTTCAGCGAGTTCATCCACCGGCTGTTCGCGCTGATCCTCACCCTCTAGCCCGGTGGGCGCGGTATTCGGCGCCGCATTGCCGGTCTATCTGCTCGTGTTCGTGCGGATGGTCGGGATGTTCGCCTTTAACCCGCTGTTTTCCCGCCGCAATGTTCCCGCCATTGTCCGCGCGGGGCTGGCGCTGGTCTGTATGGCGGTCATTGCGCCGGGCGTCCCGTACGCCCCGCAGGTGCAGGACCGGCTTGCCTCCGCCGTTCTGCTCGAACTTGTCATCGGGCTGGCCTGCGGGTATATCTTCCAGGCGTTTTACTATATGCTCTTCATGGCCGGCGATTTCATGGATATGCAGTTCGGCATGGCGATGTCCAAGGTGCTCGACCCGGGCACCAACCTACAGCTTTCGACGAGCGGAAGCTTCCTGAACATCCTCTTTTCGCTCTACTTTTTCGCCACCAACAGCCATTTGGTCATGATCCGGATTCTTTCCGCGTCGTTTGACCTCGTCCCTGCGGGCGGCAGTTCGTTTCCGGTCGGCCTGCCCGGCTATCTCATCGACCTGACCATCGAGGCGTTTTCGCTCGTCCTGCGCCTGGCATTGCCGTTTGTGGCGGTCGAGTTTGTGCTCGAGCTTTCGATGGGTATTTTGATGAAGCTGATCCCACAGATCCATGTCTTTGTCATCAACATCCAGTGTAAGGTGCTGCTCGCGCTGGTCATGCTCTACACCTTCGCCATCCCGGTCGGCACCTTCCTCGATGGTTATATCGAAACCATGCTGGGGTATATGCAGAATACCTTGCAGGTGTTCCGCTAGGGGTTTGCCGCCTTCCGGCGGCAGGGGATGCGGGGTGTCCGGCCCCGCGCGCCGGGTACCTTTTCGGATGCGCGAAAAGGTACCAAAAGCGCACGTAAGGGGAGTACCCCTTACGTATCCCCCGGGAAGGGCGCCCGCCCCCAGCAGGGCGGAAACGACGCTCATGTCAGTGCCCGCCCCGACCTGTTTTTTGTCCAGACAGACCACGCCCACTCGCCCCGGGCTGTGCCGCAAAACCCCACTACACAGTGCCCGAACAAACTGGCGCACAAAGCTTGCCGGGGAGGGGCACACGGGGAGGGGTCGCTGACCCCTAGCCCGTGAGGCGCATCCTGCCCGAGCGTCGCGCGTAAGCGCGCTTCGGGCCGAAGGACCGAGCAGCGACGGGCGTTGTTTTGGTCGGGATTCCAAAACAACATGCGCCCCACCCCCCTTACGTATCCCCCGGAAGGGTGCCCGCCTTTGGCTGGGCGGAAGGGACACGCATGTCACAGCCCGCCCCGACCTGTTTTTTGTCCAGACAGACCGCGCCCACTCGCCCCGGGCTGTGCCGCAAAACCCCACTACACAGTGCCCGAACAAACTGGCGCACAAAGCTTGCCGGGGAGGGGCACACGGGGAGGGGTCGCTGACCCCTAGCCCGTGAGGCGCATCCTGCCCGAGCGTCGCGCGTAAGCGCGCTTCGGGCCGAAGGACCGAGCAGCGACGGGCGTTGTTTTGGTCTGGAACCCAAAACAACATGCGCCCGGTGACCCCTCGCCCGTGAGGCAGCCCGCAGGGTCGTCGCGGCGAATGCCGCGCTTCGGGCCGCAGGCCCGAGAAGACCCGAGGAAGGCGCGGGCGCCTATCCGTTTGGTCTGGGGCCAAACGGATGCTGCCAGAAGGAGGTGGTTTTACGGCTGGCGAGAAAACCGAGAAGGCAACACCCAAGCGACGAAGGGATGAACGCAAAAAAGGCAACATCTTTCAAAGCAAGGAGGTCGTGACGGTCACGACGCTGCTGGCCGCGTTCTACGGATTCAAGCTGCTCTGGCCGCTCTTTTACAACACCCTCCGGCGCACCCTCCTGCGGGGGTTCGGGCTGATCTCCCAGGTTGAAACGCTCGACACCGCGCAGCTGCGGGTGCTCATGATCCAGGCGTTTATCGCGTTTGCGGTGGCGGCGCTGCCCCTGCTGATGATCGGCGGGCTGGTCTCGATCCTGTTCACTGTCGCCCAGACCCGCGGCCTGTTCGCGTGGGAGTCGCTCAAGCCCAAGTTCAACCGGCTCAACCCGATCGAAGGGATCAAAAAACTCTTTTCGCTGCGCGGGTTTATCGAGCTGCTGAAATCCCTCGCAAAAATCTTTATCCTCGCATATATTATCTACCGTTCCCTGAAAGACAGATTTATGCTCATGCCCCGTCTGATGCAGATGGAGGTGCCCGGCGCGATGGCCTATACCGGGGAGATCATCCTCGAGCTGGCGCGCACCGCGGCAATCATCATGGTGTTCGTGGCGGCGGCAGACTACCTCTACCAATGGTACGAATACGAAAAAAACCTGCGGATGTCCAAGCAGGAGATCAAAGAAGAGTACAAACAGACCGAAGGCGACCCGCAGATCAAGGGGAAGATCAAGCAGAAACAGCAGGAGGTCGCCCGGCAGCGTATGATTCAGGCGGTCCCCACTGCGGACGTCGTCATCCGGAACCCGACCCATTATGCGGTTGCCCTGAAATACAGCCCCGGGGAGCAGCTCGCCCCTACGGTGGTCGCCAAGGGCGCCGACAGCCTCGCCTTGCGGATTGTGCGGGTGGCGGAGGAGAACGGGGTCGTAACAATGGAAAACAAGCCGCTCGCGCGCGGCCTTTATGAGTCGGTGGATCTCGACCGGGAGATCCCCGAGCAGTTTTATCAGCCGGTCGCGGAAGTGCTCGCTTTCGTGTATAACTTGAAGAAAAAGGATTTGAACTAGTTTGAAGCTGTTTAACAACACAGTCTCGGTGTTCGTCATCGCTGTGGTCGCCCTCATCATCATACCGCTTCCAACCCCTCTGCTCGACTTCATGTTTGTGGGCAACCTCACCCTGTCCTTTATCATACTGCTGACCACCATGTACATCCGGGAGTCGCTCGAGTTCTCTATCTATCCCTCGATCCTCCTGATTACCACCCTGTTCCGGCTGGCGCTCAACATCTCGTCCACCCGCTCGATCCTCACCAAGGACGGTTATGCCGGTGAAGTGGTCAAGACGTTCGGCGAGTTCGTCATCCAGGGAAACGTGGTCGTAGGTCTCGTCATCTTCCTCATCATCGTTTTGGTCCAGTTCCTGGTCATCACCAAGGGTTCGGAACGTGTCGCGGAGGTCTCCGCCCGGTTCACCCTTGATGCGATGCCCGGCAAACAGATGGCGATCGACGCCGACCTCAGCTCCGGCCTGATCGACGAACAGGAGGCGCGCACCCGCCGCTCGAAAATCCAGCGGGAAGCCGACTTTTTCGGCGCCATGGACGGTGCTACCAAGTTCGTCAAGGGCGACTCGATCATGTCGATCGTCACCACCTTCATCAACCTGATCGGCGGCGTGATCGTCGGTTTCATCAACAATGTCGGCAGCTTTAGCGAGATCATGAGCATCTATTCGACCTCCACGGTCGGCGACGGCCTGATGTCCCAGATCCCCGCGCTGCTCATCTCGGTTGCAACCGGTATGATCGTCACCCGCTCGGCTTCGGAGGCCAACCTCAACGAGGACATCTCCAGCCAGCTCTTCTCCCAGCCGCGGGTCCTCATCATGGCCGGCATGGCGATGCTCTGCACCATGTTTATCGGCTTCCCCAAGGCGCAGGTGACCACCGTTTCGATCGCTATGATCGCGCTCGGGCTGATCCTGATGCGGCAGTCGAGCGTGCGGCAGGCCGCCGCAGCCGCCACCGACGCCGGCCCGGTCCCGATGGAGGAGGTCACCAACGAAGCCGCCTTCTACAAAAACATCGACAACGTTTACAACCTCCTCAATGTCGACCAGATTTCGATGGAGTTCGGCTACAGCCTGATCCCGCTGGTCGATGAGGCGAGCGGCGGCAGCTTTGTCGACCGCGTGGTCATGTTCCGCAAACAGTTTGCCCAGGAGATGGGTATGGTCTTCCCGTCGGTCCGCCTCAAGGACAGCGGCCAGCTCAACCCCAACCAATACGCCATCAGCATCAAGGGGGAACAGGTCGCGCAGGGCGAGGTGCTGACCGACCATTACCTCGCGCTGATGCCCGCCGACGGCGACGACACGGTCGACGGCATCGAGACGGTCGAACCCGCGTTCGGCATCCCGGCCCGCTGGATCAGCGAGGACAAACGGGTCAAGGCCGAGCTCGCCGGTTACACCCTCATCGACCCGACTTCGGTCATCATCACCCACCTTTCCGAGGTGGTCAAGGCGCACGCCCACGAGCTGCTGAACCGCCAGGAGACCAACAACATGCTCGCCAACCTGCGCAAGTCCAACGAGGCGATCGTCAACGACACGGTCCCGGCCATCGTTTCGGTGGGCAACCTCCAGAAAATCCTCTGCAACCTCCTGCAGGAGGGCGTGCCGATCCGCGATACCGAGACCATCCTCGAGACGCTTGCCGACTACGGCGCAACCGTCAAGGATATCGACATGCTGACCGAATATGTCCGGCAGTCGCTGCGCCGGACGATCACCCACCGGTTCTCCGAGGCGGGCCAGCTCAAGGTCATCAGCCTGGATGGGAACATCGAAAACCAGATCATGGGTTCGGTCAAGAAGGTGGAGAGCGGTTCTTACCTCGCGCTCGACCCGCAAACCATCCAGGCGATTATCTCGTCCACCACCCGCGAGGTCGACAAGATCCGCGACCTCGTGCCTGTGCCGATCATCCTGACTTCCCCGATCGTGCGCATCTACTTCAAAAAGCTGGTTGACCAGTTCTATCTCAATGCGGTGGTGCTCTCGTTCAACGAGATCGACTCGGATGTCAAAATCCAAGCCCTCGGAAATATCACCATTTGACAGCTTGTGCAGCTGCGCAGCACGTTGCCTTTTTTATTAAGAGTGCCGCCTGTCGGCGGCAGGGGATGCGGGGTATTCGGCCCCGCGCGCCGAGCACCTTTTCGGATGCACGAAAAGGTACCAAAAGTGCACGTAAGGGGGAACCCCCTTACGTATCCCCCTCGCCCCCAGACGAAGCGCTCATGCTCAAGGCTGACTTGCACCCTATTTCGCCCCCAAGCACCAAAGCCGCATAGAATGCGGAGAACCGGTCGAGCACCGACGTGAAGGCGTTTTGCTTCTAGCCCGGGTCGAGTGGGCGAGGGTTGTCTGGCCAAAAAAACAAGTAGGGGCAGGCTCTGACATGCGTGTCGTTTCCGCCCTGCTTGGGGTGGGCTGGATGCCGGGGGGATACATAAGGGGGGTGGAACCCCCGCTTATGCGTGCTTTTTGCCTTTCTTTTTGCACGAGCAAAAAGAGAGCCGCCCGTCCGTGCGGGAACGGACATCCCGTGCCGCATCGCGGCACACATCTTTGAAAAAGGTGAGGTGCAGCACCGCTGCATAAAAAGAACCGCCGTCCGTGCGGGAACGGACATTTGGTGCCGCTTGCGGCACACCCCATCCCAACCCTTGAAGGGAGTGATGTAAACTGGATACCGCAGTGCGGGACCGTCGCAAGGAGGCGGAGGACCCCGACAAGCTGATGGAAGAATATAAGCAGACCGGTTCCCTCGATCTGCGCAACCAGCTGGTGATGCATTACAGTTACATCGCCAAATCGGTTGCAATCGAGATGAGCAATATGTACCACAAATACGCCGCGGTTGAGGAGATGGTCAACCAGGGGATCCTCGCGATCATCGACAGCCTCGACCGGTTCGACCCCGGACACGGTGTAAAGTTCTCGACCTATGCATTTACCAAGGTCAAGGGCGCGATCATCGACTATGTGCGCAAGCAGGATTGGCTGCCCCGCCGGGTGCGCCATAACGCAATCCGGCTGAACAACGTGCACAACGAGCTGACCCTCTCGCTCGGCCGCACCCCCACCCGCGCCGAGATGGCCGACCGGATGGGCATGAAGCCGGAAGAGCTGGACAAATGCGTCTATGAGGTTTCGGGGGAGAGCATCTTTTCCTATGAATCGCTGCTGGTGGACGGCGCGCAGATCGGCGGGCTGCTCTGGCAGAGCGACAACCGCGACTCCGACCCCGAAAGCCGGGTGGATGCGCAGGAGCTGCGGCAGCAGCTGATCGAAGGGATTGACGCGCTCAACGAGCAGGAACGTCTTGTTCTTTCGATGTATTATTACGAAAACTTGACCATGAAAGAAATTGGCGGTATACTGGGAGTAAGCGAACAGCGGATTGGCCAGATCAACCGCAAGCTGATCCAGAAACTGCGTGACAAGCTCGAACGATATATGAAAGGTTGAGGCTATATGCTGAGAGGATTCTACACCGCCGCATCGGGTATCCTGATGCAGGAGCGGACGCTGAATGTGCTCACCAACAACATGGTGAACTCCCAGACCCCCGGGTTCCGCGCGTCCCGGGTGGTGAGCACCACGTTTGACCAGGAGTTTATGACCCGTTATGAGCGGATGAACGGTCCGAGTGCGATCGGCGTGGGTTCGCCGATCCGGGTGGTTTCGGATGTGCCGACCCAGTTCGACCCGAGCTCGCTCGAGGAAACCGGCAGGCCGTTCGATGTGGCGATCAACGGGGACGGGTTTTTCAACTACCAGGTCACCGACGCCGAGGGCAACCAGACCCAATACCTCGGGCGCAACGGGAATTTCGACATCGACGCCGAAGGGTTCCTGGTGCTGCCGGGGGTTGGCCGGGTGCTCGGCGAGAAAGGCCCCATCCAGTTTGAGGAGCTGCATACCGACTTTATCATCGAGACCGACGGCCAGGTCTACGACGCAGAAGGCACCGTGATCGACCGCCTGCTCATCACCCAGCCGCCCCAGGACGCAAAAATGGTGGTTGCCGAAAACGGGATGTTCCAGGTCGAGGATATCGCCCTCAATGAGCAGATCAATGACCGCACCATCCTCGTGCAGGGCTGGACCGAGCGGTCCAATGTCGACCTCAACCGCGAGTATACCCTCGCCATCGAGGCCCAGCGGGCGTTCCAGGCGTGCAGCTCGGCGCTGCAGATCGTCGATAAGATCAACCAGAAGGCTGCGCAGCAGATCGCTTCGCTGTGATTTTTGTGCAGCTGCGCGGCACGTTGCCTTTTTTGTGCAGCTGCGCGGCACCTTGCCTTTTTAAGAGGTGTGCCGCGAGCGGCACCGGGATGCCCGGTCCCGTCCGGGGTAGTGGCTCTTTTTGTGCAGCTGCGCAGCACCTTGCCTTTTTAAGAGGTGTGCCGTAAGCGGCACAGGATGCCCGGTCCCGTCCGGGCGGACGGCTTGTTTTTTGCTTGTGCAAAAAGCAAGGTAAAAAGCACACATAAGGGGGAAGCCCCCTTATGGAACCCCCGGAAGGGTGCCCGCCTTTGGCTGGGCGGAAGGGACACGCATGTCAGTGCCCGCCCCAACCTGTTTTTTGCCCAGATAGACCACGCCCGCTCGACCCGGGCTGTGCCGCAAAACCCCACTACACTGTGCTCGAACAGATCGACGCACAAGGCTTGCCGGGGGAGTTCTCACAAGAGGGGGGCACTGCCGCCCCTCTTGTGGGGTGCGCCGAGCGGCTGTCGCGGCATTAGCCGCGCTTCGCGCCTGCGCGAGAAAGCCGCGAGTGGGGGCGTTTTGGTCGGGAACCCAAAACAACATGCGCCCGGTGCCCGACCGGGCCGAGCCGGTTCGCAGTCCGGGCCAAAGGGCCGGGAAGCGAAGGGCGTTGTTGCAGAATTATAGAAACGAGGTGCTCGATTTTGAATATCGCATTTTACAACGGAGTATCGGGTCTTGTGACCTTCCAAAACGAGATGGACATTCTCTCCCACAACATCGCCAATGTCAACACCAACGGGTACAAGGCGTTCCGCGGGATGTTCAAGGAACTGCTCTATAACGAGATGTACGTCAACCCGGACGACGGCGGGCAGGCCGCTGCCGAAGCCGCGCAGGCAGGGCAGGAGGAATATGAGGAGCCGTTCGGCAGCCGCCATCTGAACGGGCATGGGGTGCGCCTGGAGCAGGCGAACCTGGTGTTCCGGCAGGGGAACCTGGTCTCGACCGAGCAGAACCTCGACCTTGCGCTGGTCGGGGAAGGTTTTTTCGCGGTTGAGCGGCGGGACGGCACCGTCCAGTATACCCGCAACGGCGCTTTTGACATCGGGCTGGAAGGGGAGAAGAACGGCTATCTCGTCACTTTCGACGGTTCGTTCGTGCTCGACGCCAAGGGCGCGCGCATCAAGCTCGACCGGGAGCCGAACGGGATGTTCAACACCAAGAACCTGACCGAAAAGGTGGGGGTATACGTTTTCCCGAACCCGTACGGGGTGGAATCGGTGGGGGAGAACAACTACCGCGAAACCGAGCTTTCCGGCATCCCCGAAGCCCCCGACAAGGACAAACCCTACCGTATCGTCAGCGGCGCGCTCGAGCGCTCGTCCACCGACCTTGCGGAGGAGATGACCAACGTGATTGTGACCCAGAAAGCCTTTTCCTTCAGCGCAAAAATGGTGCAGACCGCCGACGAACTGGAGCAGACGGTCAACAGCCTGCGATAAACAGACAATCATTTTAGGGAGGATTTCAATAAGATGGATTACGAGAAAATGGACAGTCTCCAGATCGATGTTTTGCGGGAGATCGGGAATATCGGTTCTGGCAATGCGGCTACCTCGCTTTCGGAGTTTCTGAGCTGCCCGGTGAATATTGGGGTGCCATCGGTTCAGATCCTCGATTATGACCAGGTCGTGGAGGCTCTGGGCGGCCCCGAAACCATGATGGTCGGGCTGCTGCTCCAGCTTGAGGACGATATTAAGGGAATGATTATGTTCCTGCTCCACAAGGAGTTCGCGCATATGGCGCTTAGCGCGCTGATGGGCGATATGTACAACAGCTTTGACGAGATGGACGAGATCAGCGCCTCGGCGATGCAGGAGGTCGGCAATATCATGGCCGCGTCCTATGTCAACGCGATTGCGGATATGACCGGCCTTTCGATCAATATTTCGGTGCCGTCGATCTGTATGGATATGGCGGGCGCTATCGTCAGCGTGCCGGCGGTCTACTATGCGGACATCAGCGATAAGATCATCTTCATTGGGGACGATTTTGTCCGCGACGACAGCCACCACGCGGCAAACTTCAACAGCCACATCCTGATGATTCCGGAAAGTGACTCCCTTGAAAAGATTATGACAAGCTTGGGGATAGAGATATGAGCAAAACGGTAACAGTTGGCATTTCAGATCTGAATGTGGTAAAAGCTCCCGACACGCTGGTGACCTATGCGCTGGGATCATGTGTGGGAATCTGTATGTACGACCCAGTTACCAAGGTTGCAGGACTTTCCCATATTATGCTGCCTTCCAGCTCGCTTACCGGCAGCGACCCAAAACAGGCGATGCGGTTCGCCAATACCGCGATTCCGATGCTGCTGAAAAAGATGGAATCCGCGGGGGCGCAGCGGCCGCGGATCAAGGCGAAGATTGCGGGGGGCGCGCAGATGTTTTCGTCTACAGGCAATTCTGCGATTTCCAATATCGGGCAGCGCAATATTGCCGCGGTGAAACAGGCGCTCGCAACGCTGCGAATCCCGATTATTGCCGATGATACAGGGAAAAATTACGGCCGTACCCTTTATCTCACCGCTGAGGACGGGGTCATGCGGATCAAATCTGTCAACCGCGGGGAATGGACCTATTAAGGGCTGTTTGAGAAATCGAAATTACTGTCTTTTTACATAAAAAGAAGCATCTGCCGCGTCAAAAATGCGCAGGGTATATCCGGTATCCCTGTGCTTTTTCCCTGCGCTTGTTCATTTTTTTACGAAAGATCTGGTTGTTCCTTCTGCCTCAAACAGGCTTGGATCAGAATCCAGTACCCATGCATATTTAAAAAAGGGCTGTCTTGCGGCAGCCCACATTTTCTGCGGCAACAAGGCCCCGGAAGTTTGGATTCCAGGGTGCGGGGCGTTTTGGGTTCCAGACCAAAACGCCCCCGCTCGCGGCTTTCTCGCGCAGGCGCGAAGCGCGGCCAAGGCCGCGACAGCCGCTCGGCGCACCCCACAAGAGGGACTGAGGGCAACGGAAGTTTGGATTCCAGACCAAACTTCCGGGGCGCAAGCGCCCTTCTTCGGGGGACTTCTCGGACCTGCGGCCCGACGCGCGCTTACGCGCGACGCTCGGGCAGGATGCGCCTCACGGGCGAGGGGTCAAAGGCAGCATCCGTTTGGCCCCAGCCCAAACGGATAGGCGCAGGGCGCCTTCCTCGGGTCTTCTCGGCTAGCGCCGAAGCGCGGCATACGCCGCGACGACCCTGCGGGCTGCCTCACGGGCGAGGGGTCACCGGGCGCATGTTGTTTTGGGTTCCAGACCAAAACAACGCCCTTCGCTTCTCGGGCTTTCAGCCCGAAGCGCGCTTACGCGCGACGCTCGGGCAGGATGCGCCTCACGGGCGAGGGGTCAGCGACCCCTCCCCGTGTGCCCCACCCCGGCAAGCTGGGAAGCCCGGCCCGATCGGGCACAGAGTAGTGGGGTTTTGCGGCACAGCCTGGGGCGAGCGGACAGGGCCGGTCTGGACAAAAAATAGGTTGAGGCGGGCACTGACATGCGTGTCCCTTCCACCCAGCCAAAGGCGGGCACCCTTCCGGGGGTTCCATAAGGGGGATACCCCCTTATGTGTGCTTTTTACCTTGCTTTTTGCACAAGCAAAAAACAAGCCGTCCGCCCGGACGGGACCGGGCATCC
>NZ_QZEG01000075.1:0-10964 GCF_009917605.1 Anaerotruncus sp. 1XD42-93
GCCGCCTACAAGGAAGTGATTGACCGTTCCTCTCTGGCGGCTGAACGCAAGCACCCGGAAACAAACCGGGACGAGCGGTGACTTCGAGACAAAATGTCCCAAAGGCCGGAGGGCCTATCCCCCATGAAAGGAGGCGGTTTTGATTGATTGACGAGGATGTTTCCCGGCGCACGATAGCACTTTCTATCAGAACGGGAAAACTTTCGGCCCGGGTGCTGGCCTATGCGCTCCGGGCGGCTGGCCGGAAGATACAAAAGGAGCACCGGGCCCACCAGACGCCCCACGGCAGGCAGTCCGTGAAAAAGCTCATGGCCCACGGCGCGGCTACGAACAGTATCGAACTCACCGGGGCCCCCAAGGAGTTTGACCGGGTGGCCCGGAAGTGGAATGTTGACTATGCCTTTTATAAGACCGGGCCGGACAAGTATCTGCTGTTCTTCAAGAGCGGGCAGGCGGACGCAATCACCGCTTGTTTCTCGGAATACTCCCGCCGTGTGCTGGATAAGGCAAAGACTGACCGCGTACCCATCCGGGAACAGCTCAAACGGGCCGCCGCCGAGATACTGCGCCAGCCCGCGCCCCAAAGGCAAGACCGCGTAAAGGAGGCCGCCCATGAGGACAGATAAGCTGAAAAAGTACCTTTTGCCGAACCTCCCCTATCTGTTCATCGCGTGGGCCTGCCTGAAAGTGGGGACGGCCTACCGTCTGGCGGCGGGGGCGGATTTGGCCCACAAGCTGGTGGGGATGGTGGCGGCCCTCGGCCCGGCCTTTGCCGACTTCGCGCCGGGGCTCAATCCTTTTGACTGGCTCACTGGCATCGCGGGGGCCGTGGCGATCCGGCTGATTATCTACCAGAAAAGCAAAAAAGCCCAAAAATACCGCCGGGATGAAGAGTATGGTTCGGCCCGCTGGGGAACGGAAAAAGACATCAAGCCGTTCACCGACCCCAAGTTTGAGAACAACATCATTCTGACCGGGACGGAATTTCTCACCACCAACACCCGGCCCGCCGTCCCCGCCAACGCCCGGAACCTGAATTGCTGTGTTGTCGGTTCCTCCGGCTCCGGCAAAACCCGGTTCTGGCTCACGCCCCAGCTTCTGCAGGCCCATTCCTCCTATGTGGTGGTAGACCCCAAAGGCGGGGTGCTGGAGCAGGCCGGGTATTTCCTGCAAAAGAAAAAGGGATATAAAATCAAGGTTTTTAACAGCATTGATTTTTCCCGCTCCATGCACTATAACCCGCTGGCCTATATCCGCAACGAGGCCGACATTTTGAAATTTGTCAATACCTTAATAGCCAACACCAAAGGCGAGGGCAAAGAGGGCGACCCGTTCTGGACGAAATCAGAAACGCTTTTATACTGCGCCCTTATCGCCTATATCATCTTCGAGGGCCCGGACGAGGACAAGAACATGAACACGCTGGTAGACATGATTTCCGGCATGGAGGTCAAGGAGGACGATGACGATTTCATGAACGCGGTGGACTATATGTTCGCCGGGCTGGAAAAGCGCAAGCCGGACTGTTTCGCGGTCAAGCAGTACAAAAAGTACAAGCTGGCCAGCGGCAAGACTGCCCGCTCCATACTTATTTCATGCGGTGCGCGGCTGGCCCCATTTGACATCCCGCAACTCCGGGAGATTATGAGCTATGACGAGATGGAGCTTGACAAGCTGGGTGACAGACGGACGGCGGCGTTCTTCATCATCAGTGATACCGACACCACCTATAACTTTATCGTGGCCCTTGCCTTTTCGCAGATGTTCAATCTTCTCTGTGAACGGGCGGACAACGTACACGGGGGCCGCCTGCCCCATCATGTGCGGGTGCTGTGGGACGAGGCCGCCAACACCGGGCAAGTGCCCAACCTCGAAAAGCTGGTGGCGGTCATCCGCTCCCGGGAGGTGAGCCTGACGCTGTTCTACCAGCAGTTGGCCCAATGTAAGGCCATCTACGATAAAAACGCGGAAACCATTTTAGGCAACATGGACAGCGTGGTGTTCCTTGGGGGCCGGGAGGCCAGCACCATCAAGGAAATATCGGAAAACTGGCTGGGCAAGGCCACCATCTCCATGCAGACCGAGGGCCGCTCCCGAGGGCAGTCCGAAAGCTGCAACCAGAACACCCAGCGGCTGGGCCGGGAGCTTATGACCCCCGCCGAACTTGCCACCATGCCCGGCGACAGGTGCATCCTGCAACTGCGGGGCCTGCCGCCGTTCTATTCCAAAAAGTACGATTTGAAACAGCACCCCAACTACCGATACACGGCGGAGGCGGACAAGAAGAAAAACGCCTTTTCGCTGGAGCGGCTTATCTGCCGCCGCATGAAAACGCTCAATCCCAACGAGCAGTACACCGTGTACGAGGCGGACGTGCCGGACGGAACGCCCATAGACGAGGACGAGGACATCCTCAACTATGACGATTTGGACGACCCGGACGCTTTTGTATAGCTTTGGGACATTTTGTCCCGAAGTGTCACCTGCCGCCTACACCGGGCGGCTTTTCCTGTGCCCGGGAAAATCCCGGAGAAATGGAGGACTATATGGCATTTTTCGCATCCGCTATCACCACTTTGCAGACCCTTGTTATCGCGCTGGGCGCGGGCCTCGGCGTTTGGGGCGTTGTCAATCTGCTGGAGGGCTACGGCTCGGACAACCCCGGCTCAAAAAGTCAAGGCATGAAACAGTTCATGGCTAATTAAAGGGAACAAAAAGAAAGGGAAAGCCAATCCAGACGGTATCAGCGGCAGGATACAAGAATAAATTGTGATTTCACAAGATTGGTGCTATAATAAGAGAAAAGTTCCTGCCGGGGCAGCCGCCCCGGTGGTATGGATAGAAAGGCAGGAAAACAATATGCACATCAGCTATAAACCACTCTGGCACACACTGTTAGAGCGTGATATGAGGAAAGAGGATTTAAGGCTTGCTGCTGGTATGACAACAAATATGATTGCCAACATGAGCAAAGAGGGAAAGCACATCAGCATGGATACATTAGCCCGTATCTGCGAAACGCTGAATTGTGAGATTACCGATGTGATTGAGTTAGTACCAGACGAGCCTGCTTCCACAGGAGGTAAGGAACATGAGAGAATTGAAACCAAGAATAACGGAAAACGGAATTGATTATATCCTTGTCGGAGATTACTACATCCCGGACTTGAAACTGCCGGAGGAACACCGCCCTATCGGAAAGTACGGACGGATGCACCGGGAATATTTAAGGGAAGTCCACCCAGCCAGATTGAATACATTGATACTGACCGGAGAATTGTGGACATATCTTGCAGACCTGAACGAACAGGCACAGGAACGGTTAGACACTATCATGGAGCAGATGAAAGCCACCGAGGGCGTGACAGAGGAATTGAAGCGAACTCAACAAATGGAATGGGTGCAGCGTTGTAATAACATTCACAACCGGGCAGAAGAAATTGTTTTGCATGATATAATTTATTCATACGGGAGTAATTAAATCGGAGGTATATAAGATGATTGAAATTGTATTTGGTGAAAGTGCCTGTGGAAGTTTGAAAATTGCCCAAACTTACGGTAAGGGAAAGTATAGAGGAAGTGCAGTTTCGGTCTTTATGAGGCACGAAGATGGGAGTGTTCCATCTTCAGATGAAATGAAAGAAGCACAAATTCAAGCACAGGAACAAGAACATATTGCTTGGGAGAATGCTATTCCATTGGGAGGCAAGAGCAGTGATGTTTATTGTTTTGATATGGCTCTTAGTGTGGGAGATATTTCTGATAATGGAATTGGCGAACAGCGGAAAAATGTTCTCAAGAAAATGCTGTCTGTCTGGTTTGTAGAGGATTTAGACTATCAGGTTGAAGAAAAAATACAGAAAATTAAAACTACATTGTCTTCGGTTATTGAACGATATGTAGCTGGGGAAGAAGTTCGTATTTGGTATAGCTATAATCCGGATGAACTTTGCGGTATGTACTGGCTTATGAAACAACTTCGACCATTAAACTGTCAGACAACAATTTATTTGGTTAAGTTACCTGCCTGGGAATATGGAAAAGAAAATACTATGATATCCAAAATAGCATGGGGTGAGGTTTCTCCTGGCGAATGGGGAAAATATATAACTCTACAAGAAAAAGCTAAGCCTGTATTTCTTTCAGCTTGTGCTATGAAATGGAATCAACTTCAAAATGAAAATGCACCTTTGCGTGCAATGCTAAATGGTAAATTGCAAAGTGTTTCAGAAGATATATATGATAGTTTCATTCTTCGTGAAATTGCGGAACAGCCAGAGCAATTCAAAATGGCTATTGTTATAGGTAATGTTTTAGGAAAATATCAACTTGGAATTAGTGATGTATGGATTTCTAATCGCATTGATAAAATGCTTGAAGATGGTGTGTTGGAAATTATACAGGACGCACCAAAGGGAGAAACAAATTATCGCCGGATATTAAGAAAACGAATGAAATAATAACCACAGCAAGAACCGCTGCTACATGGAAGGCACCCCAACCATGCAACAGCGGTTTTTTTTACCGTTTTTTCCTCTGGCTGATAGGCGTTCCCATTTTCTTTGATTTTTTGAGAATCCGAATCAGCCAGCGAAATTCTTCGTCTGACAGATTTTTATAGTTGATACCGAGCTGCTTGCAGTAAAGGACAACCAGCTTTTCATCCCGGCTGCCCTTGAAATTTTCGACTGCTTCGAGATTTTCTTTCAATTCATCGGCAACGGTGGTCTGGGGCGCACTCTCACTGTCCTTTTTGTGGGCTTCCCGAATATCCCGGATAATCAGGTTGAGGTCATCCAGAACCATGTGACTGAAATACTCATCATCACTGATATGGGCGGCTTGCAGCACTTTCAAATGCGGGTCATCTTCGCCTGGGCGATACCGTTCAATGATTTCATGCCGGACGGTATCGACAAGTGCATTGAGGTTTTGAATCTGCATGGTAGCAATCCCGTCCACATAAATCTCAATGTCTGCAAGAAACTTGATAAAATCTTTATGTGTAGCAAGCTCACAGAGCAGACGGTTGTTAATCCGACCGCTTTTCAGCAGTGCCACCATCTCATCATTCAAATGCAGCTCCGTCAATGGTGTGTTGATCTGCTCCCTGTTCTCTGTCCGGCACAGTAGATAATCAACAGAGACCCCATAGAAGTCTGCCAGCGTGATAAGGTTGCCATGATTGATTTCCTTAAAATCCTCTTTTTCATAACTTCCAAGAGCTGATTTGGAAATGCCTGTCAGCTTTGATAGTTCTTCCAGATTTAAGCCTTTGTCCTTGCGGAGTTCCCAAAGGCGTTCCTGTATGCTTGTTGCTCCTTTCATGGGCGCACGCTCCTTTCCAATGGTTTCATTGCTGCCGCTTATCTGGATTATATCACACTTTCCGCAATCGTGGAAATTTCTGATTTTTACCCCTAATTCCTACTTTGTGGACATACGGCACAGGGCACAAAAATGTTCTATGATACAGGTAGTTCATCGATGGATTATTCCAATCGAATGACCAGCCTGTGTGGGATATGCTTCCCCGGCGATGTAGCGCCATGACTTTTGGCAGGGATGTGGAGGAACCCTGACCGAAACGAGCGTACCAAAGGGAGCGATACGCCGCTGTGAGATTCAGGGGAGGAACGACACCGGGGAGAACTGGCGAACTGACACCGAAATGATACCGAAACACGACAATCTGATAGGGGGATAGTCTACCCTATCGCTGATACTTCGGGAGATTTTAATCGGCTCTATGACCGTAATTTTGCCGAAAATCGCCCCGAAACCATACACTAAAACGGGAGGAAATACAATATGCCGAGAATGAGCAAAAAGAGGAAGCATGAGCTTTCCTTTTACCTCAATGACCGGGGGCGTGTCACTTACAACGAATTATGCCGGAAATGCCAGCATGGGTGCAAGCAGAGCTTCCGGGCGGTTGTGATTGACTGCCCCCGTTATTTATTCAAACGATCAAAGAAAAAGGAGGAACACACCGAATGAATTTTGAATTTATGACGATAGACACACCATTGCCGCCCTGTATGCCATTTCCCAGAGCGTTGACAGGATTTCCAGTCAGCAGCACCGCAAAGGTCATGTACTGCCGGATGCTGGACGCTATGCTATCCAAAGGGCAGGAGGACGAGAACGGAATCCTGTTTGTCTGCTTCCCTGTCACAGCCATTGCCGCAGTCCTGTCCCGCAGTCCCATGACGGTCAAGCGTTCTCTGAATGAACTGGAAAACGCCGGACTTATCATGCGGGTGCGTCAGGGCGTGGGAGAACCGAATAGGATTTATGTGCTGATACCGGGAAAGGAGGACGCTGCCCTTGCCTGATACCTCGAAGCTGGAAAAGCTCAACCGGGAGCTGGAGAAAAGCGAAAAGAAACTGCGGAAAGCCATCAATGATGAAAAGGCATTGCAGCACCAGTTAAAGCAGCTTACCCGAAAGGAACGGACGCACCGGCTCTGCACTCGTGGCGGTATGCTGGAAAGTTTTCTGCAAGAGCCGGAACGCCTAACAGATGATGATGTCATGCTGTTGTTGAAACTCATTTTTCACAGGCAGGACACGCAGGAACTATTGAAAAAAATGCTGGAACGGGAGAAGCCGGAAACCCCTTAGTTTACTAAGGGCGCATTATCCGAGATTTCCAATTATCCGAGGTAACTCTCAAAGCTGCCGATATGAAAGGCTTTCAAAGAAATTATCTCGGATAATTATTTATGAAAAGAGCAACTGCCATTTCAAAAATTATCAGAGGCAAAGGTGTGATTTACCCAATTATCTCGGATAAGTACAAATCACCCACAATTGAAAGCGGGGTTAATTATCCGAGATAATCGTTTTCAAATGCTGTATTCATCGGATTTAATCAATTTACCTCGGATAAGTTTTTATCTCGGATAATGCGCCCTATCCAAGAACTCGGATAGGGCGCAATTATACACCACCCAGAGGTTGGTGCATTGCGTTCTCCGAAGGCTCCTCGCCGGAGGGCTGTGATTTTCCGCAGTCATGGTCTGCTCCAAATCATACAGGGGACGCTACGCTTCCCCTGCGCTGGCTGCCGCCAGCTACCCTTTTGTGGACTTGCCATCTGGGGACACCTTGCCTTGCAAGCTGTTCCCAGCCGACAAGTTTCATAAAATATGCTATCTTTTCGATAGGCAATACAGTATAATGATGTTGATAACAATTTAAGTAAGGAAGATAGTGATGAAAGACTTATATGATATTGCCTTGTGTACGGTAAAAAACATAAATTTAAAGAAAAATGGTAAAGCAGGTCATGTGGCTTGTGCTTTAGAAACAGTAAGTGGTATTGTTTATACTGGCATTTGTATTGATGTGCCCTGTTCAATTGGAATTTGTGCAGAACAGGCAGCTATTGCCGAAATGCTGAAACATGGAGAAACGAAAATCAAAAGAATTGTATCTGTTTATGAAGATGGCAGCATCCTGTCGCCTTGTGGAAGATGCAGAGAATTGATTTCACAGTTAGATCTGGATAATGAAAATACAGTAGTTGCCATTAACAATGACCAAAAGGTTACATTGAAAGAATTATTACCTGAAAGGTGGGACAAAAAATGGGATTAAATAAATTAACCAACAGAATTTATTTTTTAGAACACGCCCCCGAAGTGGACAGACCGATGTTAGCTTATCTTAAAGGAGATAAAATTTCTCTGGCGATTGATGCTGGATATTCGGCATCTCATGTTCAGGATTTTTACAGGGCAATCGAAGCGGAACAGTTTAACAAGCCGGATTTTACGGTTATTACACATTGGCATTATGACCACACCTTTGGTATGCACGCAATCAATGGAATAAGTATTGCCTATGGCAAAACAAATGAGTTCCTCAAAGACCAGCAAGAACAGGCAAAAAACCTCAATTATATCGAAATTCTGAAAAAGGAAGATATTCATTTTAGAAAAGAATATTGCGGACAGGACAAATTAAGTATTGTGCTGTCCGACATAACTTTCTCGGATAAAATGACTTTGGATTTAGGTGGCATTACTGCACAAATCTTTCATACAATTTCGCCACATTCAGAAGATACTACTTGTGTTTATGTGCCAGAAGAAAAAGTTTTGTTTTTAGGAGATTCAACGAGTGAAGATTTCTTTAATAATGGATATATGGATAAGGATAAACTGTATTCTTTGGTTCAGACTATTCAATCTATCGATTGTAAATATTGCATACTAAGTCATTGCGAACCTCTTAGTAAAGAGGATTTGCTTGCTTATTTGTTGTCAGTAGAAGCTTGAAATTCCATTTTGCTATTTTTCTACATCGGGTCAACTTGCCCCGAACTTTTACAACTAAATACCCGCCGCCCAGCGGCATACCGAGCAGGAAATCTGAAAAAGGTCTCCTGCTTTTTTTCTGCCCAAAATGAGGTGGCAAAACGCCACCCCATCCACCAAGCATAGAAAGGAGGGACACGAAATGCCCTGTCCACACAACGAAATCACGATTGTACAGCGAAGCCAGCGGCAGTCTGCGGTTGCCGCCGCTGCTTACCAGAGTGGCGAAAAGCTTTTCTGTGAATATGACCAGCAAGTGAAGCACTACCCGGAAAAGCGTGGTATCGTCCACAATGAAATCCTGCTCCCGGCAAATGCCCCACAGAAATATGCAGACCGCAATACCCTATGGAACGCCGCCGAAGCGGTGGAGAAACAATGGAACTCTCAGCTTGCAAGGCGGTGGGTGCTTACCATCCCCAGAGAGATACCACCTGACCAGTATGCTGTCCTTGTCCGGGAGTTTTGTAAACAGCAGTTTGTTTCCAAAGGCATGATTGCTGACTTTGCCATCCATGACCCCCATCCGCCGGGACACAATCCCCACGCCCATGTCATGCTGACTATGAGGGCAATGGATGAACATGGGAAATGGCTTCCCAAGAGCCGCAAGGTTTATGACCTTGACGAAAACGGGGAACGGATAAAACTTCCCTCCGGCAGATGGAAAAGCCACAAGGAAGATACGGTTGACTGGAACGACCAGAAGTATTGTGAAATCTGGAGGCATGAATGGGAGGTCATCCAGAACCGCTATCTGGAAGCCAATGACCGCCCGGAGCGTGTGGACTTGCGTTCCTATGCCAGACAGGGGCTTGATATTGTCCCCACTGTCCATGAGGGTGCTGCTGTCCGGCAGATGGAAAAACGTGGTATCCAGACGAATATCGGCAATCTGAACCGGGAAATCAGAGCCGCCAACCGCCTGATGAAGTCCATCCGGCAGCTTATCCAAAACCTCAAAGGCTGGATTACCGAGCTGGGAGAAAAACGGAAAGAGCTGCTTGCACAAAAAGCGGCGGAGGAAGCGGTCTTTCTTCCAAATCTGCTGATGAAGTATATGGAGATACGAAAGGAAGAACGGAAGGACTGGACAAGGGCTGGACAGAACCGGGGGACTTCACAGGACTTAAAGGCAGTCAGCGAAGCCCTGTCCTATCTCCGGCAAAAGGGGCTTTCTACTGTGGAGGACTTAGAAGTATTTCTGGAATCTTCCGGGAAATCAGCCGCAGATTACCGCAATCAGATGAAGCCAAAGGAAGCCCGCAGCAAAGTGATTGACGGGATTCTTGCCAGCCGGACAGACAGCAAGGAATGTAAGCCCGTCTATGACAAGTACCAGAAGATATTTTTTAAGAAAACAAAGGAAAAATTCAAACAGGAACACCCGGAGGTTGCCCGGTATGAGAAAGCCGCCGCCTACCTTGCTAAGCACCCGGACGATAAGGACAGCACTCAAAAGGAACTGCAAGAGGAGCAGGAAACGCTTCTCAGCGAAATCGCAGAGCTGAAAGTACCGCTGACCGAGGTACAGGAGGATTTGAAGAAGCTGCGGGACATCCGTTATTGGGTACGGAAAGCCACACCCGGCACAGAGGAAAGTAAAGAGCCACCCAAGAAACAGCCCATCAAGGAAGCCTTGCAGGATAAGGTGGACGAGAAAAAGGCTAAAAGAACTATCCCGGCGCAGACAAAACGCAAACAACAGGATATGGAACTTTAACAGACACTTGCCATTTTCAATCAGAGAATGTCAGGTGTTTTTTCTTTTTTTCAAGGAGGGACAGATTTGAATGTATTTGAAGCTGTGAAGCAGTCCGTCACAACCAGACAGGCTGCGGAGCATTATGGAATCCATGCAGGGCGGAACGGGATGGCTTGCTGCCCGTTCCATCACGATAAAACCCCAAGCATGAAGCTGGATCGGCGTTACCACTGCTTCGGTTGCGGTGCGGATGGGGATGTGATTGATTTTGCCGCCGCCCTGTATGGGCTGGGAAAGAAAGAAGCCGCCGTACAACTGGCACAGGACTTCGGGCTTTCCTATGAGGACTGGAAGCCGCCGGGAAAGGCAAAAAAGCCCAAGCCCTGGCAGAAATCCCCGGAGGAACAGTTTCAAGAAGCAAAGAGCCGCTGCTTCCGTATTCTTGCCGATTATCTCCATCTGCTTCGGGCATGGAGAACGGACTACGCCCCACACTCCCCGGAGGAAGCCTTTCATCCCCGGTTTATAGAAGCCTTACAGAAGCAAGACCAAGTGGAGTATCTGCTGGATGTGCTGCTGTTCGGGGAAACAGAGGAAAAAGCGGCTTTGATTACGGACTACGGAAAGGATGTGATACAGCTTGAACAGCGAATGGCAGAGCTTGCCGCCGCAGACGCATGTCAACGCCAATTTGAAATTGTAAGAAAACGCCGAAGAAATTTTGTAGTTTTTCGGCGGGGGGGGGGGTAACAAAACTAAGCGTTTCCTTGTTCAAAAAGAGTGTTCACGATTTGCTGTTTCTGGCGCATAAATTCCTTGCGTTCTTTCAGGCGGTAAGACTCGCCCTTGATGTTGATAACGGTGCAGTGATGCAGGACACGGTCCAGGATGGCGGAGGCGATGGTGACGTCGGCAAAGACCTCGTTCCACTG
>NZ_QZEG01000076.1:0-10491 GCF_009917605.1 Anaerotruncus sp. 1XD42-93
ATTTTAATCTTTTTAATTCCATATTCCTGATTATATCTCTTTTTGGCAAAATTTCAAATGCTGTTGCCCTGATTCTTTTTTCTTGTCTGAAAAGTGTAAAAATAAATTGCGAAAGAGGCCTTTCGCAAAAAGTGCCTCTTTCGCAATCCTTTTGATATCACTAAAAAAGGGTTGGCTGCGACCGTGTATGACCTGCTCTGCTCCGGTTTTATCCACACGGCCCTCTTTTTTTCCGGTCTGTGCCCATCCGTGTAAATAGCTCCTTCAAAAAACGCATCTCAGGCATTCGCCAATAAACAACCAGACAAACCATGTTTGGCACCACTGCACAGAGCAGAGCCTTCCACAAAAATCCCAAAATGTTCGTTTCCGTTATTCCGCACAGCAGCTTTGTCAGCCCTCCGGCAGCGGCGGCCACCGCCAGATGGAAGAAATAGCACGAGAAATACTCGCCGGGTGCCTGCTTCAATCCATAGCGGAAGAGCCCCAGCGGTTCGATCCAGAAGGGCATGGACATCGTACTGATCAGCGTCCCGGTCAAAACGCCGGCAATCCCCCATCTTCGTGCAAGAACAATGGAAACCCCCAGATTGACCAGTGCCTCAAAGATTGATTTATAGCGCTCATCCCAAAACAGCCCCATAACACTTTTGCTGTTTGCCACCGGGATCCGCATACTGGTTATGTAAAAATTCACCACAATCAACAGGACTGTTTCGGAGGGAAGCAGATATCCGTCCCCCAGCCAGAGCTCGATAAATGGATCATAGAGACACAGCAGACAGGTGCTCATCCACCCGAACAGCCACGCCGCGCAGAAATTGAGACGACGGAAGGCCGTTCTTTTCTCCTGCACTGTCGAGGTGACAGTCAGATTCCCCAAGGCGGGCATAACAGCATTGGACAGGGCGTTGACCGCTATATTCAAAAGGCCCCGGAGCATCATGTAGTTGGAGTACAGCCCGGTGGTTTCAATGCCCACAAATTTGGAGATGAGAAGATTATCCGTACTGAACACCGCTACGGAGCCAATCCGGTGGAGGATCATGGCCCCCACATTCCGGCGGATATCTCCCAGCACCTCCTCCGGAAGGGGGCGGGCCTCCCGCTCCCGCAAAAAGGGATATAACCGATCGGCCTGGGCCGAGATCACCATGTTCTGCACCAGAGTGGCCACAACAGCGATGTACAGATAATACACATAGTTATGGGTGAGCAGCAGCACCGTGATCTGCGCCCCGGTGGCGAACAATGCCACCACCGTACGGACCGTGGCGTCGATGTACTTCTTTTGATACACGAACAGCAGCGTGGACTTATAGGACCAGAAATAGGAGATGCCGGTATTGACTACGGTCAGGGCATAGATCAGGGGGATGCTGGGGATGTCCCCCGGCATTTCCTTTACAAAAAAGTTTAGAAACGGCGACAGCGCCAGCCCCGCCGCCAAGACCGCCGCGCCCACCGTTCGATAAACCCGGCGGTACAGCCGGACCAGGGATTTGATGAGCTCTGTATCCCCCTGGGCCACAGGCCGGTACAGGCTATAAGTGATGGATACCCCAAACCCCAGCTCCGCTAGTGAGAGCGCGGATAGAATATCTGAGAACAACCCGTTTAGGCCTAAATACGCTTTTCCCAGTGTGAAAACGAACACCCGGCGGGATGCGAACTTCAGCGCGGCCAATATGAGTTCACTGGCCAGTATAAACTTTAGGTTTTTTGCCACATGCTTTGTTGCATCCATGCGATTCCCTCACTCCGCCCCCGATCTCAGCCGCTTGACCCAGCAGTAGACAGTGCCCGCAGCCCAAAAGAGGGCAGCGTGAGTTCGCAGTGTCAGCACTGCCGCTATGGTCTTTCTCTTCCGGCAGAAGGACAGTGCCCGCCAGCTGAAATGGCGGCGGCTGTGGTTCTGAAACAGCTTCAGATACTCCCAAAGCGGCCCATCCGTACCGCCCTCCACCGCCTGCATGGCCAGACGCACCCCGGTTTCCAACGCCAACAACCGGAAGCAGGACACCGCCTCGGGGGAAAGCCAGCTGGGCGCTTCGGTGCAGATATTGTCCAAAACCGACAGTACAGTGCATCGCTTTTCGTTTACACCGCTGTTGATCAGGCTGCCTGTACGGTAGGTATAGTGGTACAGCCAGCAGGGGATGCAGCTGATTCGCTCCACACGCTTGAGCAGCTGATAAAAAAACAGAAGGTCCTCACAGCATAGCTCTTCCTCGATGAAAGGCGTTTCCTTCACCAGCTCCATAGGATAGATTTTACCCCACACCGTCCACAGGAAGGAAGTTCTCTGGGCCAAGCATTGGACCGCCTCCGTCCGGGAATAGACAGCGGCAGGGCTTTCCTCCAGCCCCATACCCTCATTCCCGCACACGCAGATATCCGCTCCGGTCTCCCGCCAATTACGGTACAGCGCCTCCAGAAGACATGGCTCCACGTAGTCATCCGCGTCGATAAAAACAGCGAATGCCCCCGCCGCCCTGCTTACACCCTGGTTTCGGGCGGCGGATACCCCTCGGTTGGACAAAAGATGCACACACTGAAACCGTTTGTCCCGGGCCACCCAACCGTCGCAGATCTTGCCGCTGCCATCGGTGGATGCATCATCCACCAGGATAACCTCCATATTGGGATAGGTCTGGGCCGCGATGGAACCGAAGCATCGCTCCAGATATGGCTCCACGTTGTACACCGGCACGATGACGCTGATCTTTGGGGAATTCCGTTCCATGACCTTACCCACCTTTCAGCCCTTTGAGACGCAGAAAGGCAGCGGCGATCCCCCAAAACACCATCGCTCCCACACACAGCGCCAGTGCAGCTGCCGCATCCTTTTTGGATGGAAAGAGGGACAGCGCCCTCCAGCTGAAATGCCGCCGGGCGTCATTGCTCAGCTTCTTCAAATACGCATAAGCAGTCCCGTCCTCCGCCCCCGCTTTCACGGTCAGCATGGCCATGCATCGGTCGGTTTCCAACGCCAGCCGTCGGAAATGGGGCTCGGCCTTCGGAAAAGCGATGGCGGCGTCCCGGCAGACCAGCTCCTGAACAGCAAGAGCGGTGCACTTGCGCCCACTCATCCCGCTGCGCATCTGACTGCCTTCCCGGCTGACGTAGTGATACAGCACATCGGGAATGCAACTTACCTTCTCTGACCGCTTGAGCGCCTCATAGAGAAAGAGAAGGTCCTCGCTGTAGAAAACATTTTCGTCGAAGGGGCACGCGCGCGCCAGCTCGGCACAGTAGAGCTTACCCCACGGAACATGGTTGAAGGGCGCGCCCTTAGCCAGACAGCATACCGCCTCCGCCCTGGAATAGGTCCGGGCCGGACCGCTCTCCAGCCGGATTCCGTCCGCCCCGCAGGTGCTGATATCCGCACCGCTCTCTGTCAGGCTGCGGTACAGTTTTTCCAGCAGGTCAGGTTCCACATAGTCGTCTGCGTCCACAAAAGAGAGGAACGCCCCTGCCGCCCGCCCTACGCCCTCGTTCCGAGCGGCGGACGGTCCCCGGTTGGCGGGGAACCTCACATACTGAAATCTTTCGTCCCGCTCTGCATACTCCTTGCATATCTGGCCGCTGCCATCGGTGGATGCGTCATCCACCAGGATAACCTCCATATGGGAATAGGTCTGGGCTGCGATAGAATCCAGGCACTGCCGCAGATATGGTCCGGCATTATATACCGGTACCACCACACTAATCAGGTTCATTTCTTCACCTTTCCTTCCGCTGTCCAGCGGTAGTACTCCGCCAATCTCCGATGCATTTCCTGTACACTGAACAATGCCTCCGCCCGCTCCCTGTTGCTGACGGACATGTGGTTCAGCTTCTCCACATCACTGCCGCACCGCAGCAGAGCCTGCGCCAGGGCAGGGACATCGCCGGGCTCTACCAGGATGCCGTTCGCCTCCGTAACCACCTCCGGGATGGCCCCCACACGGGTGCTGATGACAGCCTTCCCTGCCGCCATTCCTTCTAGGATGGCCATGGGCAAGCCCTCATGATAGGAGGGCAGGACCACAGCGGCGGCATTTTTCAGCAGCTCCAGCTTTTTTTCTCCGTCCACCCAGTCCAACACTGTGACGTGGCTGCCCAGCTCCTTTTCCGCCACCATGCCCCGGATCCGCTCCACCTCACCGTCTCCCGCTATGCAGATGGTCAATCCCGGGGCTTGTTTCACTGCCAGCGCTGCCGCCTCTATGAAATCGTAGGTCCCCTTCCTGGCCCCCATGCGGCCCAGCATAACAAAAGAATGGAGGTGCTCCGCCGGGTCGGAGACTGCCGCCTGAAACGCGGCGAGGTCCACACCATTGTACAGCACCTGGCAGATTCCGGTATGGAACCGCTCCTCCAGTTCCCGCCGCCATCCCTCCGACAGGGCTAAAACCAGGTCCGCACGATGAAAAAACCGGTCTACAATCGCTTTTCCCCAGAATCCCAGACTGTCGTAAAAGTCCAGAAACTCCGCACCGTGTATATGTATAACTGCCTTTTTCCCCGCACGCTTTATTTTGCGCAGGTAGATGCTTTTACGAAAAACGCTTCCCTTTTCCGCGGTATGTATATGGAAAAGGTCGTATTCCCGATAGCAGGCCAAAAAGCGAAGATAGGCATATGCGCAGTACAGCAGCCGCCGGAGCAGGCTGCCATCTATGCAGGAGGGAAAGACGGTAATCTCAAACTCCCGGCTTAATGTCCTGCTCTCCCGTATGCCCCGGATCACCGCAGCCATCCCGCCCCGGGAACCCGTCTCGCTGGGACCGATCACCAGTACCTTCATGAGACGCCTCCTTTACTCATAAAGCATTGAGAAACGCGTCCAGCGATGCCAGAAACGCCTCTGTATTGGAACGAAACGGCGCGGGCCTGTAATCCTGAACCCATTGCAGGGCTTCGGCCAGCCGTTCCACCTCCGGACAGGCACAGACCAGACCCATTTCATGGAAACGCTGCGTCAGCTCCAGCTGGTGGTCATCCACATGTTCCCCATACCGGGCCAGCCGGGGAACTGCAATGACCTTTTTTCCGCGCTTGACCGCCTCCACCATGGTGCCCGCGCCGCCATGGGTGATGAGAACGTCGCACCTCTCCAGCAGGGCGCCGAAGGCATCCCGGTCATAAAACGCCCGGCAGCGGCAAAAGCGGGGGATATAGCCGCTGTGCCCGGCCTGGGCGACGACCTCCTCTGTAATGATCCTGCTTTCCACCATCCGATCCACCTGCTTGAGCAGACGCTCAAAAGGAAACTTCTGGGAACCTACCGTCACAAATATCATCGCGCCTCCTCAATATATACCGCCCTCATAGAGGGCGTTGGGATAATGCTCCTGCAGCTCCGGCCACTGGATGTAGAACCGATGGGCGAAGCGGTAGAGGAGCTTTCCTGTCCGGGTGGGGGTGTTCACCTTGGCATAGGACTCAATGAACACCAGCTTTGCCCCCATTCCCCGCGCCAACAGGCATAGGGGGACGGGGGCAAGCGCCCCGGTACACACCACCACATCCGGCCGCTCTGTCAGGCAGATCAGCAGGGAGCACAACGCATTGACCACCATCCGGAGCATCCAGGCCTGTTCCTTTCGGTTCACCTGGAACAGGCAACGGCACCGGATACCGTCCAACGCCGCTGTGTACATCGTTTTTTCAGTGACAATAAAGCTGTCATACCGCTCCATAAGGGGGCGGAGCATCAGAAGCTCCGCCAGATGGCCCCCGGATGATGCGGCAAAGCAGATTTTAAGCTGTTTTTCTCTCAAACCGCATCTCCTCCAGCCTCTGAGCCGCTTCTTAGGGCCGGCGCCTCTCCGCCCCAGCGGCTCCATTGGGCGCAGCGCTTCTCCAAGGCGGCCTTAGCCTGGGCATCCAGGCCGCAGGCCATGGGTACCAGCGCACATGCGGTCAGCGTGTAGGGATAATAGATGGTGTTGTCGGTGGTGTACAGCACGAAGCAGTAGACACAGATGCCCAGGAACAGACAGCCCACATCCTTTCCCCCTTGCCGGAACCAGTAACGCAGGCGCGCCACCAGCCAGCCCCACAGCCACACCCAGTACCCCACGAAGCCGACATTCAGATACATCCGTAAAAAGTCGTTATGGATGGGCATACGGGTCTGTCCAGGCGTCTGATAGACTGTGCCGGATGCCCAGTCCACGAAGCGCTCGAAGCCCGTTCCCCTGCCCATAAAGGTGAACGCTATGTCATAATAGGGTTCCAGGTTGGCGAACATCTCCACCCGGCCCATGGTCTCGATCTGGAACCGTTCCTCCAAATAGGAAAAGAGGCCATACCGGATGCCTGCGATGTAAAGGAAACTGACGATCATCATGGCTGCGGCGGTGCCCAGTGCCGTCTGCCGGGTCGCCTTCTCCGGCAGCAGATGCAGGAAAAATGCCGCGGCAAAACCCAGGGCGACAGCAGGAACAGCGATCCGCTTCAGGCCAATCAGAAAGAAGAGGGCCGTCAATACCAACCAAAACAGAGAACGGGGAGCGTGTTTCCAGTTCAACAGCAGATAAATCAGAAACGGACCGAAGGCAAAGGTGATATCATGGCTCTCCAGCTGTACCATCAAAGGGCCGGTCTCCCCGCTGAACGTCATCAGCAGGGTGCAGAACTCCTGCAAAAACCGGCCTGCCCCTCCCTCCCAGATCACTGCCAGGACGCTGAGGAAGTTTGCCGCGCACATGGCCCCCAGGCAATACCATATCCCCTTCTCACCAAACAGATATAGCGTGGCGGCGGCTACAAGGACCGACAGCAGCTGGGGTACGACCATGCTTACACCGTTCAGCACTGCTGTACTATCCGCCCCGGAGGACACCCAGATGGCCGCAGAAAACACAAGAGGGATCATAAAGGGAAGTATCTGAATCAAGGAGTGCCGGACCAGGACCATAACGCGGCCCAGGCGCACAGTCACGATAAGATTTAGCAGTGCCAGGAACACAATCCCCAGCGCGCAGGGATTCTTGAGGCTGAGCTCTATATCCCCGATCGAGAAGTAGCTGTCCTGCAAAAAGAACATGGCTGTGGCCAGCGCTGTATAGAGGACTGGAACCACCCCTCAGCGCCCCCCTTCTGCAAAACCGCTCATCCGCTTTATCGCTGTGGATAAAAGATCACGAATGTAATAGCATTTCTCCTCCCCTGCGCAGGCAAAACCATGGTGCAGCTCGATATGGCGGTCGCTGCCTTTGGCGCGTTCTTCCAGCACCACGCCCATCTGGAACAGGGCCGCGTTCACCTGTTCCTTGTCCAGAGACTCGGCAAAAACCAGATACTGACCCGCGCCGTTGTTGCCCACAAACAGCTTGTCGGAGGGGGTAAAGACGGAGGTGAGCACTGTCACGAAATCCTTGATCATCCGGTCTCCGGCCTCCCGGCCCAGCCGGGCGTTCACCGACTGGAGGTCGGCCAGCCGGAATACAACGCAGGCGAAGCTCTCCGGAATGGGGCGGCCCTCCCGGGCGGTGATAAACTGGTCGCACTTGGCCCGGTTGGGCAGTCCATCCACCTTGTTGGTAAAAGCGTAGTACTCGATGAAGTCTTCAATTCTTCCGAATACTGCCGCGCCCGCACAGCCCAACACCCCAAAGATCACCACGATCAACACTGTGAAGATCAGAATGGGGAACCGCTCTGTGACCCGCACACTGGACAGCATCACAATATTCTGCGCCCCCAGATATTCGTTGTACTCATCGTTTGTCTCATAATAGACGGCTTGGAGGTTGTTGATCTTTTCTGCCAGATGCTGTATTTCCTCCTGAATCCGCTCCTGAGCGGACTGGGAGGAGCTGGCGGACGCCCCAGTGAACACACTGAGGATATAGTCGTTATACTGGGCGTCGATCAGGGCATGCTCGTAGCAGGTCCGATCCTCGATGTACTTCATAAGCAGCTTGTCATACTCCGCTGTACGATCCACGGGGGACCAGTTTCCATCCGGGTCCTGATCCTGCTCATCGTACACATTGGGCAGCACGTTGTTTTTCAGGGAGGACTCATTGTTCTCGTCCCCCACGCCGGTGGGAACGCTGAACTCCCCCATAGCGTTTTCATAGGAGCTGATGATACCCCGGATGCGGTCGATTTCAAAGTTGATGGCGGCATTGGAGATGGTCAGGTCATTGTTTCGGTTCCGATATTTGTCCAGCAGTACATCCCGGTCCTTAGTGACCTTTCCCTCCAAAATCTCGGAGAATAGCTGCCGCACCTCCACCTGCTTTAAAAAGTTGAATTCGTCCTTCAGGTCCTGGAAGCTGAGGCCCGTCCGGCTGGAGCGGAATTCCCCATTCCAGCTCACCTTGTCCGACAGATGCTCCACCATGCCGGTAAGGGTGCTATCCATCACCTCCACCATTTCCAGGTAGTCGTAGCCCTTGCTGGTGATATCGCTGACAGGGTTGGCCGCCAGGGCGGTGTTCACGTGTGTCTTGCCGTAATAAGCCGCGTACTCCTGGAGAATCTGGTTGAGTACCTTGCGTGGAAAATCCCTGCCGCTGCCTACACCACAGCGAAAGGTGACCAGATACCTAGTGGGGTTCAGCTCATAATCCTCCTCGCCGTTGTCCAGCTTTGACTGCTGAATCTTCAAATCCTCCTCCGTGATGACGGGTTCCACCTGAATCCCCATGCGGATGTCGTCGGTGGTGGCCTGGGTATAGTCGATATCCAGTGCCTTCATGGCCTGGGCCACCAGGTTGGTGGAATAGATCTCGGTGACGTCGATGTCCGTACCGTCCGGAGACAACCCCTCGGCGGCCCGCATCCCAGTGTATTCGATCACCGTGGCGGCGGTATACTGCTGGATGCGCAGCTGGGCCACCAAGAAAAACACGATACCCGCCAGCACCGAGAAACCCGCGATCAGGGCGCGGTATTTTTTCAAATAGCGGAATACATCCAGCTCTTTCATGTTGCGGCATCCTCCTGACCCTGTTTGCTGCGCCCCTTCTTTCCCCGGGTATTGGAGGGGCGGCTATTGAGATATTCCCGATAAAACGGCTCCAGAATGTACAGACCGCCCAAAGGTACGGCAAACAGGGCTGTCATCATAAGGGCGCAGACCGCCTCCTTCAGCACAGGAGGCATACCGAAGCACACCTGGATGTAACCGTCCCGCTTCTCCTGCACATATGCGCCGCACAGCTCTCGGCACTGGGCCGACAGGCTGGTGAGTTCCGCCTTCAGTTCCTCAATGCGCTGGTCTGCCTGGGCGCGGGCGGCGGAGGACAGACGTCCCTGAACCACCTGTGACTGGGCGTAGGTGTTATGCTCCATCTCCTTCAACAGCTTGGTGGCGGACTCCAGATGATCCTTCGCCTCGTCAGCGAAATAGTCGACGCCCACCTTGGTCCTGGACATATAGAACTCCCGGTTGGTATCATAAGTGGGAATCAGCACAAAGCGCGTCATATAGGCATTATACATGTCAATCGCCTCGAGCCGCACGTCATGGGCAGCCATATCCTTCATCCGCTCGGTGTCCAGCAGGCGGTTTGCGAACTGCATCCTGGCCCGATAGGTATTCCGGTCCAGGGAGAGGCCGTTTTCCAGCACAAACGCCTCATAGCGTTCCAGTTCGATCTCCACGAAATTCTCAATTTTTTGAGATAGGGAGGCAAAGGTCTCTCCGCCGTCCGCCGCGCGGAAGCTGCTGCTCTGGCTGCTGTAGGTAGGCAGGTAGTTTTTCAGTTTGTACGCCTGCATCTCCAGGTAATCCTTGACGTCCAGATATTCCATCCCCTCCAGCTCGTCAAAGGACAGATCCAGCACACGGTCATTCTCTGCATAATTGCGGACAAAATCCTCCCAGTATACATCGGCTAACAGGTTCAGTACCGTCTTGGGCTGGGTGTGGTACAGAGCCACCCGCTCTGAGCAGTGAATCCAGTATTCCGTTGAGATCTTCAGCGAGGATTCCTGCTCGGCGTCCAGCTTCTCCGCATCCAGCGGGGTGGAAATCGTCAGCAAGCCGGACAGTTCTTCCGCTGTAAGCTCCAAATCGCCCCGCTGGACTACCTTTTCCAAAATGGATTCAGACAAAATGCCGGACTCATTAAAGCGGGTGACATTGGGGTTCTGCCCGCGGGCCGCTTCCTCGTAGCTGAATACCATCAGCATATCGGGGGACCACAGCTTGACGCCAAGCTGGCTGGAAAACCATGTCAAACAGAACAGCGCTCCAAAGGCAGCCAGACGCCGCCTGTTCCCCGACAACCGATCCAAGCCGTCCTTCAGTCTCAGTACCGGCAGGACAGTCTTCACCTTGAAAAAACGATGGATGAGCCGAAGGGATATAAAAACCAGGCATAACGTCAAGGCCGGTCCGACCGCGCTCATAAAAATCATGCCGTACACGCTCCTTTCCTCTGTCAGGGCCGCCCTGGGTCCTGACGTCCATTAGGGCTTGTTTGAAAAATAAATATTGCACAAACCAAATAAAAGTGCGAAAATAGAGCCATGAAGCGATAT